>JAQUAC010000176.1 GCA_028687415.1 Acidocella sp.
CTCCACCGAGAGCGATGCATTCGAGGTTTCCGGCCGTGGCGAGCTTCAGCTGGGCGTGCTCATCGAGCAGATGCGCCGCGAGAGCTTCGAGCTGACCATCGGCCGCCCGCGCGTGCTCACCCGCCTGAACCCGGAGACGGGCGAGCGCGAGGAGCCGTATGAGGAAGTGCTGATCGACGTGGACGAGCCCTATTCCGGCGCGGTCGTCGATAAGATGTCCCGCCGCAAGGGCGAGCTGTCCGACATCCGCCCCTCCGGCGGCGGCAAGCAGCGCCTGACCTTCCGCATCCCGTCGCGCGGCCTCATCGGCTATCACGGTGAGTTCCTGACCGACACGCGCGGCACCGGCGTGATGAACCGCCTGTTCGCGGGTTACGGTCCGTGGAAGGGCAAGATTGAGGGCCGCCGCAACGGCGCGCTGATCTCCTCCGAGGATGGCGAGGCCGTGCAGTACTCGCTGTTCTCCCTGCAGGACCGCGGCACCCTGTTCGTCAACCCGGGCGACAAGGTCTATGTGGGCATGATCCTCGGCGAGCACAGCCGTGAGAACGACCTGGACGTGAACCCGGTGCGCGAGAAGAAGCTGACCAACATCCGCGCCGCCGGCAAGGACGAGGCGCTGCTGCTGGTGCCGCCCCGCCGCATGTCGCTGGAGCAGGCCATTGCCTATGTGGAAGACGACGAGCTGGTGGAAGTCACCCCCAGCGCCGTGCGTCTGCGCAAGAAGCATCTGGACCCGAACGCCCGCAAGCGCGCCGACCGCAAGTCGGACGACGCGGCGTAAGCTGGAAAAGGCCAGGGGGTGCTGCCCCCTGGCCTCCTGCTCAAGGCCCAGCCTTGAGAATAAAAAGGGACCCCACAAAGGTCCCTTTTTCTGTGCCTGATATGTGAGTTCCAGGGACACGGCCCTTGGCCCCTGACCTTGTCTTACCGCGTCTCGAACCTGATCCAGAGATGCAGCGTGGCGGCAATCGGCACGCCGTTGCGTAACGCCGGTTGAAAGCGCCAGTGCAAGGCGGCCTCATGGGCGTTGGCATCCAAATCCGGATAGCCGCTGCTTTGGGTAATGATCACGTCGCGCACGGTGCCCAACGGCGTAATATAAACCGTGAACCGCACCGTCCCCTGCTCCCCGGCATTACGCGCTTCCTGGCTGTAATCCGGGGCCTCATTATCGGCGTAGGGCACGGCCTGACGGATCACGGCAACAGCTATGGGGCCAGTCTTCTCCGCCTTCCTGTGGCTGCCCTGCGGCGCGGCCTGCGCTGGCTGTGGCGCCCGCGCCGGGCTTGGCGGCGGCGGGGCTGGCGGGGGCGGCAGAGGCAATGTCCCATTCGGGGCGGCAGGAACCGGGGGCATGGGCGGCACGGGCACTGGCGGCGCGGGGGCAGAGGTGCTGCCCTGCGGCGTGGTTTCAGAGACCACGGAAACCACCACCTCATCCGGCACCGGCTTCGGCAAATGCAGCCTCACCACCAGCAGCGCGGCGGCCACGGCCAGATGCAGCGCCCCGGCAACGGCAAAAGCCCGCCACGGCCAGCCCCTCGTCTCCAATAGCGCCGGCCGCCCCTCCGCCACAGCACCGAGCGGCGGGTCCGCAGGCAATATCTCCGGTGCCGTGTAGCGCTGGGCGTGGCAGGTCATTCCGCGGTCACGGCAGCAGCACGCCCTCGTGCTTCGCCTTCACCTCTGGCTCAACATGAATGGTGATGACCACCCCCTTCATCTCCGCCTTCAGTGCCGCCTCTATCCGGTCGCAAATGTCATGGGCGGCGTTCACGGTCATCTCGCCCGGCACCACCAGATGGAATTCCAGAAAACTCGCCGGCCCGGCCTGGCGGATGCGCAGATCATGCGCCTCGATGGCGCCGGTGGCGTATTGGCGCACCAGGGCCTGGATGCGCTCGGTCGTCTCCGGCGGCGGCGCTTCGTCCAGCAGCCCGCTCAGCGCTGTCAGCACGGTCTTGCCCCCCATAAATGCGATCTGCGCCGCAATGCCGAGCGCGATCAGCGGGTCGAGAATGGGCAGGTGGACCAAGGCGGCCCCCAGCAGCGCCGCGATAATGCCAACCGAGGTCAGCACATCGGAGACCAGATGCTGGGCATCGGCCAAAAGTGCTGGAGAGCGGTCCCGCCTGCCAATAAAGTGCAGCAGCGCGGCCCATAGCGCGTTGACGCCCCCCGCCAGCCCGTTAAGCGCAAGCCCTATCCCCAACCCGCCATTAATCGGCGCCAGCGCGTGCGGGTGCAACAACTCCTGCGAGGCATGCTGGAAGATCAGCACGGCGGCGACCAGGATCATCGCCCCGGTGGCCATGGCGCTCAGCAGCTCGGCCTTGGCATGGCCGTAATTATGCTGCTCATCCGCCGGCTTGGCCGCAAGGATAAGCGCGTACAGCGCCAGCCCCGAGGAAGCGACGTTGACCAGGGCTTCAAGGGCATCAGAGAAGAGCGCGGTACTGCCACTGACCCGGGCGGCAAGAAGCTTGCAGCCAAAGACCAGCACACCGACCGCGATACTCCCCGTCGCAATTTTGAGGATCGGTTTCACGCGCCTTGCTACCAGGGCGAGGCGGCACGGCGCAACGGCCCCGGGCCAAACTGACATATCGTCATTTGTATTGACTATGTGGGAGTGAAGCCGTGACATATATTCTCTATCAGCCTAGGCATAGCCGCCAAGAACCGGGCTCCAGGGAGAGGACTGAATGTGGATACAACGCCTAGGCGAGCGCGCCTGCCTTACGCTCGCCACGCTCTTGCTCAGCCTGGGCGCCCATGCCGCGCGCGCGGGGTCCGACCCGTATCCGGGTGAGGGCATCGCCCCCCCGGCCAATCTCAACATCGTGCTGGTGTATCAGCGCTTCACCGATGCCGGCAGCTATGCCCAGCCGGATGGCAGCGTGTATTCCCACAACACCCGCATCTCCACCGACGCCATGGTCGTGCGCTATATCCGCACCTTCAATGTCGGCTCCATGGTCGGCGGGGTACAGGCCGTCGGCTCCTATATCAATTATCTCGGCAATCAGGAGCTCGGCACCGGCAACATCGCCGCCCCGGCGGGCCTGCCGCGCGGCACCCCCTCCTATGGGCCTGGGCACGCGGCGCTTTCGGCCAATAACGGCTTTGCCGAACCGCTGATCGGCGCGTTCCTGTTTCCCTACGCCGACCGGCAGACCGGCACCTACTGGGTGGTGGCCCCATGGATCGGCGTGCCGCTTGGCAGCTATAGTTCGGAGAGCACTCTGAACGCCACCTCCAATCTCTGGACCTTCGAGATGGAAACCGGTTTCCGCACCACGCTGCTGGGCAGCCCCACAGGGCGCAACCTGGCGCTGGAGCTCTGGGGAGAGGGCTATGTGTTCGGCACCAATGGCGATGCCGGCTCCACCTCCCCGGCCGTGTACGCCAACAACATTCCCTCGGTTTACGACACCCTCAACACCATCACCCACGGGCTGGTGCCGGACAGCAACCCCCTGCGTCAGGCCAGCACCGTGTCGGCGCATCTGCACGAGCAGCCCTCGGCCGAGCTGCGCGTGTACCTGCCCTATGAGTTCTTTCCCCCCACCCATGCCGTGGTGTCGCCGGGCCTGTTCCAGTCCTTCGGCGGTAAGCAGACCTACACGCTTAGCGATGGCCGCAAGGTGGACGCCGGCACCCGCACCCAGACGACGCAGCTGCGTCTCGTGGTCTCCACCTTCATCTCGCCTCATGTGGAAGTGATGCTGGCCGGCAGCTACGACCTGGTGGCGCATGGCGCACCGCTCAACCGCGGCGTGATGCTGCGCATCGGCACGTTCTTCTGAGCCCGCTTGCAGCTTCGCGCCTCATGTAGACAGAGCTGTCTACTCCATCTGCGCCCGCACGCCGATCAGCATCGACGCCCCGGCGATCTGCAAGCCATTCGCTGACTCGAAATTTGAGTTGAGAATGTTCTTGCCGGTGGCGAACAGGGTGAACTTGCCGTTCAACCTGTAGGTGACGTTTAAATTCACCACCGTCCCCGGATCGGCGCTGCCGATGCCGGTCATGTAGCCGTCATTACCGTAAAGATAGTCGCTGAAGCGCCCGACATATTGCACCTGCGGCACAATGCTGAGCCCCGGCAACGGCTTGATGGTGACGGTGGCGCTACCCGCGTTCTGCGGCCGGCGTAGCAAGGCCGAACCGTCAGTGCCGGAGACGGCGCGGGTATAGGTATAGTTCACCTCCGCCGAAAACCACGACGCCGGGTTCAGCACGTAATCCGTCTCCACGCCGTTGATGTTGGCGCGGGCGACGTTCTCTTCCATGTAAGTGTAGTTGGACGTCGCCACGGACTGGATCAGGTTGCGGATGGAGGTGAAAAAATACGTCGCCGAGATGCTGGCGAAATCCGCACGGCCAAAAGCGGGGATGTCGAATTGCGGGCCAATCTCCCAGCCGGTACTGCGTTCCGGGCGTAGATTCGGGTTGCCGCTATCGCCGTAATTATCGACATAATGCAGATCGAACAGAGACGGTGCGAGGAAGCCGGTGCCGACCGAACCCTTCAGTGTCGCGTCGATTTCCGGCAGGGCCAGCACCCCGCCCACGCGCCAGGTGACGGCGCTGCCAAAGCTGGAGACGGTATCGTCACGCACCGCACCTGTGAGGGTGAAGCGGTCGGCTATGGTGGTTTGCAGCCCGGCATGCCCGGACCAGCTATGCTGAGAGGCGCGCAGATAAGTGGTGTAGCCGCCGCTCTCCTCGTTCACGGCTTCATGCGCGGTGTCGTTGCTGTATTCAGTGCCGAAGAGCAGCGAGGAGAAGGTGAACGGCCCGGCATCTGACAGCCGCAACGTGTTGTTCCACTGCGTATCCGTGCGGTAGCCGTGGTAGATGTCGTTGGCGCTGGCCTGGTTGGGGTCGTTGGCATCCAGCAGGTTGCGGTTATGGATGTTGTCCTGCATCTGAGCGACGAACAGATCCGTGCTCAGCCGCCCGCCAAGCAGCGTGCTGGAGACTCCGAGCTTGCCGAAAAAGCTGCTGTTGTAGAAGTAGTTGTTGGGGTCGTCATAGACCGGATAGTCGAGGTTCGGTGAGGCGGAATCCGTGCCTTGGGCGCGCAAAATCGCGTAAACCCGCGTGCCCTGCACCGGGGTGTAGCCAAGGCTGAGCGAGCCGAGCCGGGAGCGGTACGGATCCTGATGGTTGGCGTAAACGCCTTTCATGCGTTTTGGCGTGTAGTCGAACCCCGCCTCTTCATCGATGCCGCCGCTCAACGCGTAGTCGAATTTGCCGGTCACGCCAGAGAGGGTGGCGCTGGCCTGGGCCTGGGCCGGGTAGCCGCCCGCCACCGTCACCGTGGCCTGGGAGGGCTTGGTGCCGCGTTTGGTGATGATGTTGATAACGCCGCCAATGGCGTGCGAGCCGTACAGGCCGGAC
>JAQUAC010000177.1 GCA_028687415.1 Acidocella sp.
CGTGCCCAACGCTGCGAATGCCTTTGCCAAGCTCACGCAGAAGCCAGATCTGCTGATCATCACCACATTGGAGCTGACAGGCGATGCGCTGGCGCAATTACTGAACGCCGCCGAGCTGAACGGCATGCGCGTGCTGCGCACCCCAAGCCTGACCAGACTCGCGCCGGCAGAGCAAAAGGTGGAGTTGCAGCCCATCGCCATTGAGGATTTGCTGAACCGCCAGCAGGTGCGGCTGGACCGGGAGGGAATGGCGCGGCTGATCGCGGGCAAGCGCGTGATGGTGACCGGCGCCGGTGGAAGCATTGGCTCCGAATTGGCCCGGCAAGTGGCCGGGTGTGGCCCGGCTGAACTGCTGCTGCTGGACAGCAGCGAATTCGCACTCTGGCAGATCGACCTCGAAATCACTGAAATAAAGCCGGGACTGCGGCGGCAGACGGTGATAGCGGATGTGCGCGATGCAGCACGCATGCATGCGGTGGCGCAAAAATTCCGGCCTGAACTGGTGTTTCACGCCGCTGCGCTGAAGCATGTGCCTATCGTGGAAGCGAACCGGCTGGAGGGGCTTCGCACCAATGTGCTGGGAACACGCATCGTGGCCGATGCCGCCGCCGCCAGCGGCGCCAGTCTGATGGTGCTGATCTCCACCGACAAGGCCGTGAATCCGAGCTCGGTCATGGGCGCCTCCAAGCGGCTCGCGGAAATGTATTGCCAAGCGTTGGATACCGAGGCGCGGCACGGCCATGGGCAGATGCGCTGCGTGACCGTACGTTTCGGCAATGTGCTCGGCTCCACAGGCTCGGTTGTGCCGCTGTTCCGCCGGCAATTGGCCCAGGGCGGGCCGCTGACTGTGACCGACCCGGAGATGCAGCGCTATTTCATGACCGTGCGGGAGGCGGTGGGTCTAGTGCTGCAAGCCTCCGTTGCCGGTAGTGGCGAGGCGGCCATCCCCGATGGCGGCATCTTTGTCCTGGATATGGGCGAACCGGTGAAAATCGTCGATCTGGCACGGCAGATGATCCGGCTAGCAGGGCTACGGCCGGACGAGGATATACAAATCCGCTTCACCGGGCTGCGTCCGGGGGAAAAGCTATTCGAAGAATTATTCCACGGTAATGAAAAGCCAACACAGACCGGATATGAGGGGCTGCTCATGGCCAGCCCGCGTGTCATGGATTTGCGGGCCATCACGGTGGCGCTGGAATGCATAAACGTGGCTTCAACCGCCGGTGACGAGGCGGGGGCAATGAAAATCCTCAGCCAGATGGTGCCGGAATTTTTACCGCCGCGCGGTCTCGCCGTTTCCCGCTCCGCGGAGTAGAGTCTGATTTCATGAACGCCGAGCATTTTCCGCCGATCCCGTTTCTTGACCACAAAGCGCAGCAGGCGCGGCTGGGGAGTAATTTGCGGGCCAGACTGGATGTCGTGCTCGCGCATGGCCAGTTCATCCTAGGGCCTGAAGTGACGGAGCTGGAAAACCGGCTGGCGGCATTTTGCGATGCCAGCCATTGCGTCACGGTCAGCTCCGGCACGGACGCGCTGCAAATCGCCCTTATGGCCGAGGGTATCGGCCGTGGCGATGCGGTGTTCCTACCCGCCTTCACCTACACCGCCACCGCAGAGGTGCCGCTGCTTCTGGGCGCGACGCCGGTATTTGTGGATGTCGACCCGCACACATTCCAAATCGACTTGGCAAGCCTCGAAGCACGGATCGATACTGTAGCGAGGAATGGGATACTGCGCCCCAGGGCGATTATCGGGGTTGATTTGTTCGGCCAGCCGGCGGACTGGCATGGCATCAGCAACATCGCCGCGCGGGAGGGCCTGTTCACGCTTGATGACTGCGCGCAGAGCTTCGGCGCCTCCCTTGGCGGGCAACGCCTGGGTTCGGCGGCGGATGCCACGGCGACGAGCTTCTTCCCCTCCAAGCCGCTTGGCGCTTATGGCGATGGCGGCGCGCTGTTCACCGAGTCGGCCGAACGTGCGGCCTTGTACCGATCGTTGCGCACGCACGGCGAAGGTACAACCCGCTACGAGGTTATGCGCATAGGCATGAACGGACGGCTGGATACGATGCAGGCAGCGGTGCTGCTGGCTAAGCTTGACGTCTTTGAGGACGAGATGGCGCGCCGGGAGCAGATCGCGACAATTTATGATGCGGCCCTGGCCGATATACTGGAAGTTCCCGTCCGTGTGCCAGATAGCCAAAGCGCTTGGGCAGTGTATTCCGTGCTGCTGCCCGATACCTCGCTGCGCGAGGCGGCCAGAAGTGCATTGCAGGCGGCGGGCATCGGCAACGCCGTGTATTATCCGCGTGCCCTGCACCAGCAGCCGGCTTATGAGGAATGCCACGATGGCACCCACCTCCCCGTAGCTGAGGAATTGGGCAACAGAATCCTCGCTTTGCCCATTCACCCGGATTTGACCGACGCGCAGGCCCACCGGGTGGCGGCAACACTTCGCGCAGCGCTGGGCGGCTAGACGATGCCGCGCGGCGACCTATTTCCCGATATCGGGCCATTTGAAACAGGGTATCTACCGCTCTCAGACGGGCATGTGATGTACTGGGAGCAGGTGGGCAACCCGCAAGGCAAGCCGGTGTTATTCCTGCATGGCGGCCCCGGTGCCGGCGCCGGGGCCGTCCACCGGCGTTTTTTCGACCCCAACGTCTGGCGCGTGATCATCTTCGATCAGCGCGGTTCCGGACGCTCCAGGCCGCTGGGCGAGTTGGAGGCAAATACCACGCCGCATCTGGTGGAAGACATTGAAACCCTGCGGAAATTCCTGGGTATTGAGCGGATGCTGCTGTTCGGCGGTTCCTGGGGCTCGACCCTGGCTCTGGCCTATGCGCAGGCGCACCCCGAGACCGTGACTGGCGCGGTCTTGCGCGGCATCTTTCTCGGACGCCCCTGCGAGGTGGAGTGGTTCCTTTATGGGATGCAACGGGTGTTTCCCGATGCGCATGCGGCCTTCGAACAGTTTCTGCCGCCGGAGGAGCGTGGCGATCTTCTGGCCGGATATCTGAAGCGCCTGATCGACCCTGACCCGCTCATCCACGGCCCGGCGGCACGCAGCTGGAGCGTCTATGAGGGCTCATGCTCCACATTGCTCCCGAGCTTCGAAGCAGTTTCCGCCTTTGCCCAGGACCGTTCGTCAATCGGGTTGGCGCGGATTGAGGCTCATTACTTCAACCACGATCTGTTTCTGCCACCGGGCGGGCTGCTCGCGCATATGGAGGCGCTGCGCAACATCCCCGGGGAGATCGTACAGGGCCGTTATGACATGATCTGCCCGGCGCAATCAGCCTTCGAGCTCGCCGCCGCATGGCCGCTGGCCCGCCTGACCATAGTGCCAGATGCCGGCCACTCCGCCTTGGAGCCAGGTGCCCGCACGGCACTTATCGCGGCCCTGGATAGATGCCGCAACTTGACATGAAGAGCCGCACCGCAGCCTTGTTGCGGCAAAAGCTCGGAGGAGCGCAGTGAAACTTTCGCGACGGAGGCTACTTGGCGCCGGGCTGGTCTTGACCGCCGGGCGTGCATGGGCAGACACCCCCTGGTCTGGCGCGCTCGTCATGGGAACGGGCCGTCCCGGCGGAGACTACTCCGTATATGGCCCGGCCTGGGGCCGGCTAGCCGCGGCGCAGGCCGGCGTGGATATCGCGTACCGGGCCTCTGGGGGGGCCACTGCCAACATATTGCTGATCGACGAAGCCGTGGCTCAGCTCGGCATGACAACCTTGACTGTAGCGAACGAGGCGCGCACCGGCACCGGCACCTGGACCGCGGGGGCAAAGTTCCAATCATTCCGGGCGTTGTTCCCAATGTTTTCCTCTGTTCTACAAATTGTCTCGCCGCGCGCGACCGGCATTACGACAATCTCGGCGCTCGCCGGACAGGTCATCGGCATCGGCCCGGATGGTGGCAGCGGGGCAGCGACCGTGCCCTCGATTTTGGCGAGCATCGGGGTTATCCCCAAACGCACCGTAACTGGAGATTATCCGGCCCAGATCCACGACATGCTGGCGGGCAAGCTTGATGCCTGTGCCTTTATCGGTGCCCCGCCCCTATCGGCCATAACCCATGCGGCACTGAACCAGAAACTATCGCTCATCGGCCTCTCTAGCGCTGAGAGCGCCCATGTTGGGCGCGTGCTGCCCGGGATGACCCCCATGACGCTGAAGGCCGGCTCTTTCCCCGGTCAAAATGCAGCAGTGTCAAGCGTGGGAATGGCGAATATCGCCATTGCCACGGCGAGCCTGCCAGCCTCCCTGGCTACCGCCGTGACATTGGCGGCGCTCCATAATCAGGCGGCACTCGCCAAACTGATTGCCGCCTCCACGGATATTCCCTCGATCAACGCCGTCGGCAAGGCGGGGGTGACGTTCCACCCCGGCGCAGCTGCCGCCTTACACCAGTCCGGCCAGCATGTGCCGGACGAATATATCGAAAGCTAAACCAGCCTACCGTCGCGCAGGGTGACCTGCCGATCCATCCGCGCCGCCAGCTCCGGGTTATGGGTGGCAATCAGCGCCGCGACGTTCTCGGAACGCACGATGTGCAGTAATTCCTCGAACACAATGTTCGCGGTCGCGACATCCAGATTACCGGTAGGCTCGTCCGCCAGCAGCAAAGCCGGATGGTTGGCGAGGGCGCGGGCGATAGCGACGCGCTGCTTCTCGCCGCCTGAGAGCTTGCCTGGAAGATGCTGGCTGCGCGCCGCGAGGCCGAGTCTGCCCAGCAGGTCCATGGAGCGGCGATCGGCCTCGGCCTGACTCTTGCCCGCGATCATCTGCGGCAGGGAGATATTCTCCAGGGCCGTAAATTCCGCCAGCAAATGGTGGAACTGATAGACGAAGCCGATCTTGCGGAGGCGAATCGCGGTGCGGGCGGCATCGGGTAACATACCGGCATCCTCGCCATCGATGATAACCGAACCAGCATCCGGCTTCTCCAGCAGCCCCGCTAGATGCAACAACGTGGATTTGCCTGAGCCTGAAGGCGCCACGAGAGCGACAATCTCACCCGGACGCACGGACAGCTCGGCACCGTTCAGCACGGTAAGCGCTTCCTCGCCGGTCTTGTAGGTCCGGCCAATCCCCCGGAGATGGAGCAGAAACTCACTCACTGCGCAGCGCCTCGATCGGGTCGATACGGGCGGCGCGCCAGCTCGGATAGATGGTAGCCAACAGGGAAAGCGCTAAGGACATGAGAACGACTTCCGTGACCTGATGCCAATCAAGCTTGGCTGGCAGGGATTCGAGGTAATAGACCGTGGGGTCGAAAAGCGGTGTGCCAGTGAGCCTCTGAATGAATAGCCGGATCTGGTCGATATACGCACAGAACACCACGCCCAGCCCAAAACCTATGAGCGTGCCG
>JAQUAC010000178.1 GCA_028687415.1 Acidocella sp.
CATCGGCCAGCTCTGTCTCGCTGGCGGAGGGGCGGGCGAAACGGATGTTCTCCTCGATCGTGCCAGCGAAGATCACTGGCTTCTGGCCGATCCAGCCCAGCATGTTGATGCGCGCCGCCGGCACCAGTGCCTCAAGCTCGGCGCCATTGATGGTGATGCGCCCGGCCTGGGGCGCCAGAAAGCCGAGGATGAGGTCCATGATCGTGGATTTGCCCATGCCGGAGGCCCCGGTGAGCAGCAAAATCTCGCCGCGCCCGATATTGAATGAGAGGTTCTCCAGCACCGGGGCACGGTCCTCCCCCCAGGCGAAACTCACATGTTCGAAGGCCAAAGTCACGCCATGCGCGGCAACCGAGCGTATCTCCGCCGCTGGCACGGTGGGCGGCGCTTCCGGCAGGCCGGCGAACTCGTCGGCCACCGCCTCCACCGCCATGCGGTCCGCATACACGGCGGAAAAACCGCGTAGAGGGGCAAAGAACTCCGGCACCAGCAACACCATGAACAACGCCACCGGGGCCAGCGCGGTGTGGCCGTGCAGCACTGGCGCGAAGCGCAGCACGATGATGATCAGCGCCGCCGCCGCCGCGAGGTCCAGGGACGTGGATGAGAGAAACGCCACGCGCAGCACGCGCATGGTGCGCACTCGCAATTCCTTGGCCGCCGCCGCCAAAGCCCGGGTCTCGTCCGCCGCCCGCCCGGCCAGCACAATGGTGGAGATGCCACGAATACGGTCGAGGAAGCGAATTTGTAGGCGCGTCATGGCGACAAACTGCTTCTTCGCCGCGACACCCGCGCCAATACCCGCCACCGCCATGGCGAACGGCACGAACAGCCCGGCGAGCAGCAGCACAAGGCCGCTGCGCCAATCCATGAACAGAGCCACCACCCCCACCAGGGCCGGCCCAATCACGGCCAGCGCCGTGGCGGGCACCCAGCGAGAATGGAACCCGTCCATCGCCTCCACCCGGTCCACCGCCGTTACGGCTAAATCTCCGGAATGTGTCCCGCGCAAGCCAACCGGACCCAGCGCCATCAGAACGCTCAGCACATTGCCGCGCAACCGCCGCCGCGCCGCCGCCCCCAGTTCGAAATTCCTCCGCTCCGCCTGCATCTGCACATAGGCCCGGGCAAAAGCGGCCAGCGCGAATCCAGCCCCGTAAAGCAGCGCCCACGCCCCGCCCGCCGCCAGATGGAGCACCCCGGCCAGCAACAACGCCGCGCAGCCCGCCTGTGCAATGCCCAGCGCCACCTGCACAGCTCCCAGTGCTATGGAAATCCTGGCGGCGCGGAACCCGAGTTTCTGTTCAGCCTTTACCCAAGGTTTAGCCTTTGCACTCATACGGGCAATCTAACCATGTCTAGGCAGCTTGCCCAGGGCTGGACGAGCATGACAAAATGGTCAACACCGGGCGCAAATGATTATTGCCAGGACACCTGAGGAACTCCGCGCCGCGCGCGATGCGCTCGGCCCCGTCAGCTTCGTGCCCACCATGGGCGCGCTGCATGCCGGGCATATCGCCCTAATCGAAGCCGCGAAGGCCGCCGGGCTGCCCGTCGCCGCCAGCATCTTCGTCAACCCCACGCAGTTCGGGCCGAAGGAGGATTTCGCCCGCTACCCGCGTGATGAGGCCGGGGACATCGACCAGCTGGAAAAAGCTGGCTGCGCCTTGGTCTGGCTACCCAGCGCCGATATTATGTATCCGCCGAAAAGCGCCACCAGCATCATGCTGCTGGGGCCCGCATTGCATTGGGAGGGAACAGCCCGCCCGGGACATTTCTCCGGTGTGGCCACCGTTGTGGCCAAACTCTTCAGCCAAGTCCGCCCCGCCACCGCCTATTTCGGCGAGAAGGACTGGCAGCAGGTGCAGGTCGTCTCCCGCATGGTGGCGGATTTGTGCTTACCCGTGGAAATCGTGCCTGTGCCCACGGTACGCGAGGTGGACGGCCTCGCCCTCTCCTCGCGCAACCGTTATCTCTCGCCGCCTGAGCGCAAGGCCGCGCCGCGTCTCTACACGGCACTCACCCGTGCGGCGCAGGATATTCTCGCTGGTAAGGAAGTCGCCGCGACACTGCACCATGCGCGGCAGGAACTCGCCTTGGCCGGTATGGTCCCGGATTATGTCGCCCTCGTGCATGCCAATACGCTGGAACCAATCTCCGGCCTCGTTCGTCCGGCGCGGCTCATTGCCGCCGCCAAGCTCGGCAATGTGCGCTTGCTGGATAACGTGGCCGTAGGCTGAGCCTATCCCAGCCAAGCCCAGGGTTGGGGGGCCGCAAGCAGCCAGATAGCCAGCGCCCAGGCCGTGCTGACAGCAATACCAAGGATTAGGCCGAGCAGCGTGCCGGTCTGGGATTTGCCGAACGCCGCGCGCATGAGCGGGATGGGAAAGCGCAGGCCCAAGCAGAGATTACAGAGCAGCACACCGCTTAAGCCCAACAGCAGTGGTGGCAACAGCTCCGGCACGCGGGCGAATACCGCCAGTAGCGGCAAAGCCAGAATAATCAGAGCCGCGTAACCGGACGCGGCGATGCTGGCCCTGCGCGGCAGCGCGGCAGGCACAGGGGCGCTGGCGATGAGCATCGGCACGCTCTCGCTGCCCGCCAGCACGGAGATGAAAAACAGTGCCAGCTGCCCAGCCAAGAAGACAAGCAGTGGCGCGGCAACCACCAGCCCCCCAACGGTATGAAATTTTCCGGACAGGATCATCAGCACCGGCACCAAGGTGAGCGAGCGGTAGACCACCTGCGTGACAACACCGGGGAAGCGCGCAAGCAACCGCAGATCCTTGGCGAAAAGCGCCGCGAAGGCGCTCTTCCGGAATGTCGCCCCCTGCGCGGCAGCGCGGCCGGCCGGGCGGAAGGCGGCTGCGGTGATGGTGCCTCGAGCAAAGGGCACGGCCAAAAACACCCATACGACCGCGAACCCCACCAGACAGAAAGCAAGGCTGGCGGCCAGCGCCGCCCCCTGCCCAAGTAGCCCGCGCGCAAAGAGAAACGCCAGCCCGCCCCCATTCGGCCCCGGCAGCATGGCGGCCCAGAACGCCGCCAAACGCTGCGGGACAACGAAATGCGGCGCCTGCCCGAGCACGAAAATTCCGACCCCCACGGCCAGCGCCAGCGTATGCCCAACGCGCCGCGCCGCCTGCGGCCCGATACGCCCGAGCAGCAGCACCACCAGCGCGAAGGCCAAAGCCGCCACCAGCAGCGCCTCGGCCACAAGCATGGGGTAAATACTCAACGCCCAATATTGCCCGAACGCGGCGAGTGCGTTGGCCAGCACGCCGCCGAGTAACAACCAGGGGGCAGCGATACTGAAGGCCACACCCAGCATGCGTACCGCCAACACCCGCCCCGGCGGAATTGGTGAGGCGAGCAGGAAATCGGCATCGCCCCGGCCGTAGATGACATCGATGCTGGAGGTCATCGCACGTGAGAACATCAACGCAAAAAGAAAGACGAGATTGATATTCGCTGCCAGCAGCATCTCTTCGGCGGGTATGGGGTGCTTCACCATCAGCGCCCCCAGCGCCAGCGCCACACCTTGAAACAATACCCCCACAACCAGAGCCGGCAGCAACACGTATTTATGCGTGCGCACCAGAATCGAGCCGCGCCAGAGCACGCGCAGCTCGTGCCGCAGCAGCCATAAAAACCCCGGTGGCGACAGCATCATGCGGTGGTGAGGTGGAGGAACACATCCTCCAACGTGCCCCCGGTAAGCCCGGCCAGGGCCCGCAAAGCGGGCAGATCACCCTCCGCCAGCAACGCCCCGCCCGAGAGAATGCCGATGCGCGTGGCCAGCCGCTCCGCCACCTCCAAAATATGGGTGGTGAGGATGATCGCCGCCCCGGCATCCGCATGGCGGCTCAGGATGGTTTTCACCAGCTTGGCCGAGGCGGCGTCCAACCCGGTGAAGGGCTCGTCCAGCAGCAGTAATTGCGGGTCGTGAATAAGCGCACCCGCCAGCACGGTCTTCTGCTTCATGCCGCGCGAGAAGCCCTCGCAGCGCTCGTTGCGGTACGGCCAGAGGCCCAGCGTTTCCAGCAGCTCCTCGGCGCGGGTTTTGGCCAGCGTGCTGTCCACCCGCCACAGCCCGGCGATGAATGCCAGATATTCCAGCGGGCTTAAGCGGTCATAGAGCAACGGCTCGTCAGGCAGCCAAGCCATGATGGCTTTCGCCCCCAGCGGGTCGGCCAGCACATCCCGCCCGAATACCTTTATACTGCCCGCATCCGGGCGCATCAGCCCGGCGATCATGCGTAATGTCGTGGTTTTGCCAACCCCGTTGGGGCCCAGCAGGGCGTAGAACTCGCCGGGGTGGATGGTCAGATCAAGCCCCTCCACCACCTTGCGGCCGAAGGATTTGCTCAGTCCCCGCACCTCCAGCGCCATCGCTTCCGGCGCGCTGTTCAGCTCCCCCCGCATTAATCAATCCGTCAGAAGTTGGTAATGAAAATGCTAGGAGCGAGGGCTACATAAAGCAAGGTGGGGTTAGCCCGCGTAACCGCTCCACTCATCCTCTGCATCGAATTTTTCCCGCGCGGCGCGGATGGCGATGAAATTCTCCGCCGCCCAGCCCAGCAGCCCGCCAAGCGGACCGAGCACGGTTTCCCCCAGCGGCGAGAGCGCATAGGCGACACTCGGCGGCTTGGTGGAATATACCCGGCGCGTCGCCAGCCCGTCACGCTCCAGCCCACGCAAGGTCTGCGTCAGCATGCGCTTGGAGATGTCTGGGACCATACGGTGCAACTCGCTGAACCGGCGCGGACCTTCCGCCATGGCGGCGAGCAGCAGCACCGTCCATTTGTCGCCAATGCGGTCCAACACGTTGCGGGCCGGACAAGACTCCGCGTCAGCCCCCGGCTGTATCAAGGCCCTGAACTGTCCAGCATCCATGGTTACTTTATCTCCACCAGCATACAGTAATGCACCATACACGGCATCCATAACCACGACTACTAATTGATACAAGGTCTCTTATGAAGACCTTGTATCAAAAGACGGCTTAACCTTCCTGACGGTAGTTTGGCGCTTCGCGGGTGATCGCCACGTCATGCACATGGCTCTCGCGCAGGCCAGCGCCGGTGATACGGCGGAACTTCGCCTGGGTTTGCAGCGTCGCGATATCCGGCGCACCGGTATAGCCCATGCCGGCGCGCAGGCCACCAACAAGCTGGTGGACCACGGCGGCCATCGGGCCTTTATAACCCACCCGGCCCTCGATGCCTTCCGGCACCAGCTTCAGCGAATCCTTGATCTCCTGCTGGAAATACCGGTCAGCCGAGCCGCGTGCCATGGCGCCGAGGCTGCCCATGCCGCGATAAGACTTATAAGAGCGGCCCTGGTACAGGAACACCTCGCCCG
>JAQUAC010000003.1 GCA_028687415.1 Acidocella sp.
CCGGGATCAGTTGCAGCCGTGCGGTGTTCCCAGGTAATCGCTAAGCCCGCCTGCGGACAGGGGATGGGAGAAAAGGAAGCCCTGGCCGTGTGTGACGCCGCTCGCGAGCATCGTGTCGTGCTGCGCCTGGGTTTCTATACCCTCGGCCACAATGTCCTGCCGGGCCGCATTGGCTTGAGTGGTCATGGCATGGATGAAGCTGCGCGCAGCCGGGCTGTGGGAGATGACGATGCTGCGATCCAGCTTGATGGCACGGATGGGCATAGCCAGAAGGTCGGCAAGGTGGGGCATGTCCGGGGTAATGTCGTCCAGCGCCAGCCCGTACCCGGCTTGGCGCAGTTCAGCGATAACAATACGGGCGGCGGCGAGGTCGTGTACCGGGGCTCGCTCAGTTAGCTCGAAGCGGATGCGCTCGGGGGGCAAGCCGGCTTCCAGGCGCAGGCGCTCGATCTGTGCCGCCGGCTCCGGGTGCAGCATGGCGTCCAGCGGCAGATTGAAGGCGAGGATCAACGTATGCGCGGCGAAACCATACGCGCCATATTCGGCCAGCGCGCGGCGCATGATGGCGGCGGTGAAGCGCATGGCGCGGTCACCGTCATCCATGGCGTCAACGATGCTCTCCGGTCCGGAGATGATGCCGTGGGCATCTTCGGCGCGGACCAGAACCTCCACGTAATCCGCCTGGAGGTCGGCCAGGCGGATGATGGGCTGGTAGCAAATCCGTACTGTTTTCAGCAGGGCTGCGTCTGACAAACAAGGCTCCCGCGTCCAAAAAATACGCCATTAGACAAAAATAGCGGCTGGCGGGTATTTAGCATCGAGGTCCTGGAAAAAGCCAGTAAAATTAATCGTGTAGCCCGGATTAGGTGGTTTTGACTTTTGGCGGGGTGGCGGAGCGGCGCAGCCGGTGCTCGCCCAGGAACAGCAGGATGGGGGCGGCGATGAAGATTGAGGACGAAGTGCCGACGACGATGCCAAACAGCATGATCCAGGCGAAGCCGGAAAGTGCCGCGCCGCCGAACAGGGCCAGCGGCAGGGCGGCCAGGAACACTGTGCCGGAGGTGCCGAGGGTACGGTTCAGGGTCTCGTTGATCGAGAGGTCGATCAGCTCGCGGAGCGGCAGGGTTTTGTATTTGCGCAGGTTTTCGCGCACGCGGTCATAGACCACCACTTTGTCGTTGGTGGAGTAGCCGATGATCGTGAGAATGGCGGCGATGGTCACGAGATCGAACGGGATGCGCGTGAGTACCATGAAGCCGATGGTCTTGGTGGTATCCAGCACCAGCGTGGCAACGGCGCCGACGGCGAACTGCCACTCGAACCGGAACCAGATGTAAGCCAGGATCATCACGAAGCTTAGGCCCAGCGCCTCCAGCCCCTGGGTGAAGAGTTGGTGCGAGACCGAGGCGCCGATGGCCTGGGTGGAGAGGATCTTGCTCCCCGGCGCCGCCTGAGCCAGGGCGGTCTGTGCCTCGGTAATGGCGGTTTGCGTCTGCGCCGCGCTGTCCCGGCTTTCAAGGCTGATGAGTACGCCGTTATGGCCAGCACCAAAGCTTTGCAGGGCGGCGTCCTTCAGCCCGGCGGCGGAAAGAGCGGCGCGCAGGGCAGGGAAGTCCGCGGTTTGTGGGGTTTCCACTTGCAGCACCACGCCGCCCCTGAAATCGAGCCCCAGATTTAGGCCGGGGTAGAAGAACAGCAGGATGGAGGCGGTGGAGAGCACGGCGGAGATGATGAGCCCCGCGAAGCGCCCGTTCATGAAGCGGATTTTGGTGCCGTCCGGAACGAAGCGGAACATTGGCCGGTAAAACATGCTTATTCTCTTAAACGGGCAGGGTTGCGGGGCGGCGGGAGATATACCAGCGCGAGGTGATGAGCCGCACCAGTACCGTGGCGGTGAAGATGGTGGTGATGATGCCGGCGCAGATGGTGACGGCAAAGCCGCGCACCGGCGGGGAGCCGAAGATAAACAGGGTGATGTGGGCGAGCAGCGTCGTCACGTTACTGTCGATGATGGTGCCGTAGGCGCGCTTATACCCGGCCTCCAAGGCGGCCAGTGGCTTGCGGCCGTTTTTTACCTCCTCGCGCACGCGCTCGTTGATGAGCACGTTGGCGTCCACCGCCATGCCGAGGGTGAGCAGGATGCCGGCCATGCCGGGCAGGGTGAGCGTGGCCCCCATGACCGAGAGAATGGCAAGCATGAGCACGAGGTTCATCACCAGCGCGATATTCGCGAACCAGCCGAACAGGCCATAAAACACGGCCATGAAGGCGAGCACGAAGACGAAGCCGGCACCCAAAGCGAGCGCGCCGTTGCGGATGGCGTCGGCACCCAGCTCAGGGCCGACGCTTTGCTCCTCGACGATGTTCAGAGGTGCAGGCAGGGCGCCGGCGCGCAGCAGCAGCGCGAGGTCGGTGGCGGATTGGGCGGTGAAACTGCCGGATATCTGTCCAGAGCCGCCGGTGATGGGCTCGCGGATGACCGGGGCCTCAATGATTTTGCCGTCCAGCACAATGGCGAAGAGCTTGCCCACATTGGCGGTGGTGGTGTCCGCGAATTCCCGGGCACCGATGGAATTCAGGGTGAAGTTCACCACCCATTGGCCGGTCTGCGGGTCGGTACTGGCCTGGGCGTTTTCAAGGTTGGCGCCGTCCACCGCCACGGTGGAGTAGACAGCCAGTTTTTGGCCTGGGTTACCCGTCATCGGCAATAACTCGTCGCCCGGCGGGGCGACAGTGCTGGGGGCGGCTGCGGAGTCGACCATCTGGAAAGTCATGTGCGCCGTGGTGCCGATGAGCGTCTTCACCCGGTCCGGGTCGGAGATGCCAGGCAGCTGTACGACGATCTGGTCCGCGCCCTGGCGGGCGATGGAGGGGTTGAGCACGCCAGAACCGTCGATACGGCGCTGGATGATGGTGATGGCCTGATCGACCGCCTGGGAGTTACGCGCCGCCTGCGTGGCGTGGGGCACGGCGATGGCAATGGAGCCGTCCGCAGCCTGGGTGACGGTCACGCTGGGGGAGGAGGAGCTGGGGGTATAGGTGGCAAGCTTTTTCAGCGCCGCCAGTGCCTGCGGGGCTTGTCCATCCAGCGGGTGCAGCAGCACCTGATCATTGGCGGGGTCGGCGTGCAGCCCGGTATAGCCGAGCTGGGCTTGGCGCAGGGTCTGGCGCGTCTGGTCCACCAAGGCATTCAGATCCTGGGTCTGGATGGCTTTTGTGTCGATTTGCAACAGCAGATAGGAGCCGCCGCTCAGGTCCAGACCCAGATGCACCTGATTCCAGGGCAGAACACTAGGCCAAAAGCCCGGACGGGCGGCGAGATTCGGCAGGCTGAGCAAGATGCCTAGCCCGCAGAGGAGCAGAATACCGAAGGTTTTGGCGCGGCTGAAATATAGCACGGTAGCTCCGAAAATTCCCTAAATCGGTTGCGGTATGGCTGGGCTGCCCGTTGCGCGCAACCCCGTGCGGCGATACCAGCAAAACCATGAGCCAGCGTTTGCAAGTGGGATTGATCGGGGCGGGCCATTTTGGCCGCTATCACGCGTTGAAATTGGCCGGTGCAACACGCGCTAAGCTGATGGGGTTGGCCGATGCCAGCCCGGAGCGGGCCAAGACCGTGGCCTGGGAGGCTGGCTGCCCAGTGCGCTCAGTGGAGGAGATTCTGGAACAGGCCCAGGCGGTGGTCATCGCCGCTCCGGCGGAGTTTCACTTTGATTTGGCGGCGCGGGCGCTGCGGGCCGGCAAGCATGTGCTGGTGGAAAAACCCATCGCCGCGACGCTGGAACAGGCCACCGAGCTGGCGGCCCTGGCCAAGGCGGCCGGGTTGGTGCTGCAGGTGGGGCACCTGGAGCGCTTCTCCGCCGCGCACGGCGCGGTGAGCCAGCGCATGGGCAAGCCGCTTTATATCGAGGCGGTGCGGATCGCGCCGTTCAAGCCGCGCGGCACGGATGTGTCGGTGATTTTGGACCTGATGATCCATGACCTCGACCTGATTCTGGCACTGACGGACTCACCGGTGGAGAGCGTGGACGCGGTGGGAGCACCAGTGGCCAGTGTGCATGACGACATTGCCAATGCGCGGATACGCTTTGCCAATGGCGCGGTGGCGACGATCACCGCCAGCCGTATTTCGCTGAAAACCGAGCGCAAGATGCGGATTTTCTCACAGACCGGCTATTTGACCGTGGATTTCTCGGCGCGAAAGCTGACCCTGGTGGGGCGGGGGATCGGCATGAAGGTGCCGGGCTTCGAGGAGTTCGGGGTGGAGCAGGCGGGTTGGCAGGACCATGACGCGCTCTCCGCCGAACATGAGGCGTTTTTCGCTTCGGTGCTGGATGGCGCGCCGGTGCTGGTGGACGCGGAAGCCGGCAAGCGCGCCCTGGCGGCGGCGCTGATGGTGAGCGAGTCCATAGCCCGCAGCCGGGCGGTGGCCGAGGCATCGGGGCTGATCCCGCAGCTTGGGTAGGGAGTTTTATGCTTCCGAGCGTGTATTTTTTCTTGTTTGCGGGTGCCTCTGTAGGTTAATATTTTGATGCCGAAAGCTGTGGGCGGTTCATGAAGGTTTAGAAAAGCGCATTATCTTTCGTTGGTTTAATGAATATTGCCGAAACCAAGACGGCAAACATTGAAGGGGGAGGATTACAGTCCATGACGAATTTTTATTCGCTTTGCCTGTCATCGCCCATTTGGCCCCGTACCCCGCGCCTGCGCACATGACACCGTCAGTGTCCGCCCGCACAGTTGCCACTGTATCAGTATTTCACCAGCCACGAATTCGCACTCTATTTATGCAATGTGGCGGGGGATATTCATTACTATTTACCTGGCATGTTTGAGACCAACCCGTTCCCCAATATCGTGAACGGGCAGTTATGGACGATTCCGGTTGGGTTTGGCTGCTACATTATTCTTGCCGGCGTCACGCTGCTTCGCCACGGTGGAGAGATTGTGCTGGTGCCGGGGGCATCAACATGGTGCTTTTAGCGCGCTTGCTTCAGCTTATGATTTGAATATTTGGTTTCCAACATCTACGCAAAGCAACAGTAAAAACTAAACAATAATTAAAAAAGTAAACCAACCTAAGATAGAATTTGGTTGCTTGCCGTTTTTATTGTTAAAGCAAAAGAGAACCTGGATGATCGCCATAATGCATCAGAAGACGATGGGTATTTATCTTGTCTTTGTAAGTATCCTGGCTCTGCTCGGTGGAATAATCTTTGTTGTCTTGCTGTTGCCACACGGCTTATCTCGTTGGAGTGGCAAGGCTGTGCCGCCACAAAGTCAGGCTCTTTCAATTAATGGGCACGATACCACGCAATTCACTCAAATTGGTCCTATACGTATGATTTCAAAGTAGAATTTATCTGCAGATAATGAATTCTGCTTGAAGCCGGAAGTAATGCAATGGACCAAAAACTTTGTTTGATTACCGGCGCCACAAGTGGAATTGGTAAGTGGATCTCACTGGGCATGGTGCGTGCCGGATATAAGGTGATTTTAGTCGGGCGTAATCGAGGCCGCGGTGAAGTGGTACAAGCTTGGCTTGCTCAGCAGGTTCCGGGCGCGGTGACTGAATTAATGATCGCGGACCTGTCGTCACTTGCTGCTACGCGTGCGCTGGGCCGTGAAATTGCACGGACTCATCCGAGGCTTAATGTTCTGATCAACAATGCTGGTGTTTTTCGGGCAAGAAGAACACAAACTATAGAAGAGCACGAAATGGTGCTCGCGGTAAATTACCTATCTCCTTTTGTTCTTATGCGGGAGTTGGAAGGTGCTCTGCGGGCAGGAGCTCCCTCGCGTATAGTAACGGTTGGGTCGTCGACCTCTGACCATGCCAAGGTTTATTTACAGAATCTGGAATTATCGAAGGGGTGGAATATGGTGCGTGCTTACAGCCAGTCGAAGCTGGCTGTAATGATGGCAACATTTGAATGGGCGAGAAGGCTGCAGGAGGGTGGTGTTACGGCCAATGTAGTGCATCCAGGCACTGTCGCGACAGGACTTATACGAACGCCGGGCATAATCGGGCTTGCATGGCGGTTAATGGGGCTGTTCAGCAGGACAGAAGAGCAGGGGGCTGAGACACCGATTTATGTTGCCCTGGCACCAGAGCTGGATGGTATCACTGGGAAATATTTCAAAGATAAAAAGGCTGTTCAGCCAAATCGCTTGGCTTTGGATGAAGAGTTGGCGAGCAGGCTTTGGCAGGTAACCGAAGGGTTGCTGGCTAATGTACCCATGGCCATGCCATAAATACTATAGCCGCGCTAATCATAAGGCTGGTCGGTACAACCATTTGATGGCGGCTAAACCACATTTGAAAGCTGAACCGCTTGGCTTCTGAACCGAAAGCCCCATAAGTACCTGATGCGGTGATGGAAGGGGTAAAAACGGTTGGGTCGCGCAGGCGCAAGGCCTCCTGGCTATCGGTCATTTGCCCGCTATAGCCAAGCTGCCTGATTGCGCTGTCGATCAGCCGCGGGAAAAGCTTGCTGCAGAATCCAAACATGATGGTAACGCTGCCCACATGCACCTCTCGCCGCCGTGACGTCGCGGCGCGAAAGATGCCATCTGCCACAACGTCCGGCTGGTAAACAGGCCGCATCGGCCTTGGCGGCTTAGGCATATGTGATATCGCGTGGTTGAAAAATGGTGTGTTGACGGCTGGCGGATATACAATCGTGATATGAACCCGGCTGCCTTCTTCGTTTAACTCGCCGCGAATGGAATCTGTGAAGCCCCGCACGGCATGCTTTGCCCCAGAATAAGACGTCAGTAGAGGCATGCCATGATGGGCAATGCCGGAACAGACATTAACAATGGTACCTGAATTGCGCTTTAACATTCTGCGCAAGGCTGAACGAGTGCCATTAACTGTGCCGATATAGGTCACGTCCGTAACACGGCGGAATTCTTCATCAGAGACGGACAAGAATGTTCCAAAAACACCGTTGCCTGCGCAATTGATCCAGACATCAATGGGGCCTAAAATCGCTTCCACATGCGATGCAGCTTGTTCCAAGGCTTCGGCATCTGAGACATCCGCCGCTATTATGGTGGTTGTGCCGCCGTTGGCTTCCAATTCATGCCGCACCGACTCTAACCCAGGCATGCCACGTGCGATAAGTCCAACCTGCCAACCGTTTTGGCTAAATAGCGCCGCAGTGCAACGCCCGATACCGGATGAAGCGCCGGTGATGGCGGCCACGCGGCCCTTGGGGGCTGTGCTATTCGCGATAGGGGAAATGGCGTCATTATAAGTGTCGTTAAATTTCCTCATGTTTTTGCTTGGGTAACTGTAAGCAGTAAAGTACGTTCTAGAAAATCCAGGTGATACTCCCGTTGAGTATCATCACTTCCAGCTATGCCAGTATGAGAATGGTATAAATCCACAAGAGACAATGTCTGCATTCTAATTCCCAGCCCTTAATAAATATGCCGCGATTACCTGATTGAGGAAATGCTCTTCTATAGTATTGGATGAATCTCGACGCTTTAAGGCGTTGATTGCGTATTAGCGGTTGTGGTTGTTGAAGACGGGCCTATGGGTGTTGGAACATGTATTATTATATCTTCACGTGTCTTCTTCATTTACGGCGGCGTGCTGCCACAGCCGGGTAAAACTCTCGTGAAGCCAAATGTGAACATACCAAAGACAAATCTTATATAACATATATCATGTATTATAAGATGCTATTAAATTAATTCGAATTTGTGGTGAGTGCAGTTCCCGGCTTTAGTGGATGGTTTGTGGCTTAGGTATGTTGGTTTCCGCTAAGCTTCGCCCATGTTTAAACGCTATCCTGTCTGGAATTGGCAGAGGTGCATTGAGCCTCTGCTGGGTTTGTGGACAAAGAGTTAAGCTAACATGGGCTTGTCTTCGAATTTCATAGGGCTGAGATAGCCCAGCTTTGAAGGCTGTTGCCGTGGGGGTATAAAAGCGCTCCATGTAGCCGAATACGTCGGCTCTGGCATCATCGCGCGTGCGTTAAGTCTTGCTGGCTGTGCACTCGGTTTTCAGCGAGGAAAAGAGACGCTCCATTGCCGAATTGCCCCAGACGCGGCATCACGCTCCGCCTTCATTGGCAGCCGACGATGCGCCTGGAGAAAAGGTCCCGAACCGTGGCTGCATACAGCCAGCCATTTCTGGCGGCGTATATCCACGTACTCGGGTAAATTCTGTACTGCCAGCCAAGTGGAGTTGAGCTTGATCGCGTGACACCACCCGGCGAGCTTCACGCAGATCATGCTTGACTTTGATTATAATTCCATAAATATGGAACTATGGAGAAAATGGACGCCATCCTTGCACTGGCTGCGCTTGCCCAGGAAACACGGCTTGATATCTTCCGTCTGCTCGTGCAGGCCGGGCCGGAAGGTGTACCTGCCGGCCAGCTTGGCGAGCAGCTCGGCCTGCCATCGGCCACGCTGTCCTTCCACCTGAAGGAACTGCGTCATGCCGGTCTCATCACCTTCCAGCGTGAGGGCCGCTCCCTGATTTATTCAGCCGAGTTTGCGAACATGAACGCCTTGCTCGCCTACCTGACGGAAAATTGCTGCCAGGGTGACATGGCCGCCTGTGGGGGCGGAGTATGCGACGGCACCAAGATCGAAAAACCAAAACAACGGAGGACGATATGACGAGGCGGCCTTTCAATGTTCTCTTTCTTTGCACTGGCAACTCGGCGCGCAGTATCATCGCGGAATCTCTGTTAAATCATTGGGGCGAGGGGAAATTCCACGCTTATAGTGCGGGTAGCCACCCGAAAGGCGCGGTGCAGCCCATGGCCCTCTCGCTGCTCAACTCCCTAGGTCTGCCGACCGAGGGGCTGCGCAGTAAGAGTTGGGATGAGTTTGCAGCCTCTGGCGCACCGGTCATGGATTTTATTTTCACGGTCTGTGACCAGGTTGCCGGCGAGATTTGCCCGGTCTGGCCGGGCCAGCCGATCACCGCGCAATGGGGCCTTCCAGATCCAGCTTCTGTCCAGGGCTCGGACATGGAGCGTGCGCAAGCCTATCGCGATACGCTGCGCGCGCTCGAGAACCGTATCAAAGTTTTTGTGGTGCTGCCGTTCGACGCTCTCGACCGGCTGGCACTTGAGCGCCGCACAGCCGCCATCGGCCGCATGGCCCCTGACGGCACTGAGGAGACAACATTGTGAGCGTGATCATCTACCACAACCCGAACTGCGGCACGTCGCGCAATGTGCTCGGCCTGATCCGCAATAGCGGCGAAGAGCCGAGGGTCGTCGAGTACCTGAAAACCCCGCCCAGCCGCGAGGAACTGGTGGACCTTATCCACCGGATGGGCATCCCGGTACGCGAGTTGCTGCGCCGCAAGGGCACGCCCTATGACGAGCTGGGGCTGGATGATCCCGCTCTCACGGACGATCAACTGGTTGACGCCATGATGGCGCACCCGGTCCTCATCAACCGGCCCGTCGTGGTCACGCCGCTCGGCGTGAAGCTGTGCCGTCCCTCGGAGGTGGTGCTGGACATTCTACCCAACCCGCAGCGTGGCGCCTTCGCCAAGGAGGATGGCGAACTCGTGGTGGACGCCTCCGGCAAGCGGGTGACGCCATGAGCGACGCGTTGAAAATGCCGGCACAAAAAACGGTTCTTATCCTCTGCACCGGAAACTCATGCCGGTCGCAGATGGCGGAAGCGATTCTCAATCATGATCTGGGTGGAGCGGTACGCGTGCTCTCCGCCGGTACACGTCCCCAACCCAAGGTAGCTGACGGTGCCATCGAAGCGCTGAAATGCGCAGGGCTGCCAACCGATGGGCTTTACCCGAAGGATGTCGACGCCGTGATGAACGAGGCCATCGACCTCGTGGTGACCGTCTGCGACAACGCCAAGGAAACCTGCCCGATTTTCCCCAAGCCCGTGCCGCGCATCCACATGGCGTTTCATGACCCGCATGGCGAGCCTCTGGAAAGCTTCGTGAAGGTTCGAGATGACATTCGCGCCCGGCTGGTTCCCGCTATCCGTGAAACCCTGGGTCTGTAAGGAGCGTCTATGTCAGCCCAATGTGAAATTACCGCCAAGGCGGCCGCTGGTGCGCCAATGAGCATTTTCGAACGTTTTTTGAGTGTCTGGGTTTTTCTCTGCATCGTCGCCGGCATTCTCGCGGGCCAGGTGGCTCCTGGATTGTTCCAGGCCATCGGCAGGATGGAGATTGCTCAGGTGAATATCCCTGTCGGTCTTCTCATCTGGGTGATGATCATCCCGATGCTTGTGAAGGTTGATTTCGGCGCCTTGCACGAGGTCAAGCAGCATGTCCGTGGTATCGGCGTCACGCTCTTCGTCAATTGGCTCGTGAAGCCATTTTCAATGGCGCTGCTGGCCTCGGTCTTCATCGGGCATTTATTCCGCCCGCTGCTGCCTGCGGGCGAAATCGATAGTTACATCGCCGGGCTCATCCTGCTGGCCGCGGCCCCCTGCACGGCCATGGTTTTCGTGTGGAGCCGTCTGTCCAACGGGGATCCGCTGTTCACCCTGTCCCAGGTTGCCCTGAACGATACCATCATGATCTTTGCCTTCGCGCCCATCGTTGGGCTTTTGCTGGGCATTTCCGCGATTACGGTGCCGTGGGGCACGTTGATTACCTCGGTGGTGCTCTACATCGTCATCCCGGTCATCCTCGCCCAGCTCTGGCGTTGGTATCTGCTTGCCAAGGGGCAGGCAGCCTTTGATGCGGCCATGGCCAAGATCGGGCCGTGGTCAATCGCGGCCCTGCTGCTGACGCTGGTGCTACTCTTCGCCTTCCAGGGGGCGGCGATCCTGAAGCAGCCTCTGGTCATCGTCATGCTGGCCGTGCCGATCCTCATTCAGGTTTTCTTCAATTCGACGCTGGCCTATGTGCTGAACCGCGCCGTCGGCGAGAAACACAACATCGCCTGCCCCTCGGCGCTTATCGGCGCGTCGAATTTTTTTGAGCTGGCGGTGGCTGCCGCCATCAGCCTGTTCGGTTTTCAATCCGGGGCGGCGTTGGCAACTGTCGTCGGTGTTCTTGTCGAGGTGCCGGTGATGTTGCTGGTGGTCAAGCTCGTGACGGTCTCCAAAGGCTGGTACGAGGCGCGCTGATGGGAGCAACATTCATGGACGAGGATATGGCGCCGAATCTGGACGAGGCCAGCTTCAGTGTGATCGAGGAAGATCGCCTGCTCAATCCGCCCAGGCTCGGCCATCCGCCGCGCATCCTGCTGCTTTACGGTTCGCTGCGGGCGCGCTCATTCAGCCGTCTGGTCACCGAGGAAGCCGCGCGAATCCTGTGCCGTTTTGGTGCCGAGACACGGCTCTTCAACCCGTCCGGCCTCCCATTGCCGGATGACGCTGAGGCAGACCATCCCAAAGTTCAGGAGCTGCGGGATTTGGTGACCTGGAGCGAGGGCATGGTGTGGTGCTCGCCCGAGCGCCACGGCGCGATGACCGGTGTTATGAAAACGCAGATCGACTGGATTCCGCTTTCGCTTGGGGCCGTGCGTCCAACCCAGGGAAAGACACTGGCCGTAATGCAGGTCAGCGGCGGGTCTCAGAGCTTCAACGCAGTCAACCAGCTCCGCATTCTCGGCCGTTGGATGCGCCTGATCACCATTCCCAACCAGTCATCGGTACCAAAAGCCTTCGCAGAGTTCGACGACAACGACCGCATGAAGCCTTCCCCTTATTATGACCGTATCGTGGATGTCATGGAGGAGTTGGTGAAGTTCACCCTGTTGACCCGCGGATGTGCCGATTATTTAGTTGACCGCTATAGCGAGCGTAAGGAAAGCGCCGAGGAACTGTCCCGGCGGGTCAATCAGCGGTCGATTTGAAGGGGAGCGCTGTGTTCCGCCGTTTCGATTACGAGCGGTGAGGCGCCTGATGACCGTATTTATTCCCTATCGCCTCGCCCCGCCATATGGCACAGGTCAAGTTTGCCGCGATCCACCAGAATTCCATAAGAAAGCTTCCTGATATGGAAAACCACGACATCATCGTTATCGGCGGTGGGCAAATGGGGCTATCGCTAGGCTACTATCTTCGCCGCGCCGGGATGGATTTCCTGATCCTCGATGCCGAACATGGGCCCGGAGGTGCCTGGCGACATGGCTGGGAAGCCTTGCGGTTGTTCTCCCCCGCCGACTACAGCTCGTTGCCCGGTTGGCTCATGCCACCACCAGCGCATGAAGGTTATCCGACGCGTGATGATGTCCTCGACTACCTGACCCGTTACGAGGGGCGTTATAAGTTGCCGATCCGGCGCCCGGTGCACGTGGATACGGTAGAGCGGGCACAAGATCATCTGGAATTGGTGGCCGACGCGGGGCGCTTTGCGGCCAAACTTGTCGTCAGCGCGACTGGCACCTGGTCACATCCATTCATTCCGGACATCCCGGGAAGGGATCTGTTCAAGGGAACCCAAGTGCATTCAGCGCATTATTTGCGGCCAGAAGACTACGCCGGGCAGGCCGTACTCGTGGTTGGCGGCGGCAATAGCGGTGCCCAGATCATGGCCGAGGTCTCGGTCGTGGCGCGCGCCCTGTGGGTTACTACTCACGAGCCGTTGTTTCTCTCCGACGACGTCGATGGGCGCGTGCTGTTCCAACGTGCCGTTGCCCGCATGAAGGCGGGGCCGGCCGCCCTGCCTGTGGGCGGCATTGGCGATATCGTAATGGTGCCGCCTGTGAAGGCGGCGCGTGAGCGTGGCGATCTTACGTCGGTGCGCTCGTTCGAGCGGATGACTCCCACAGGCGTCATCTGGCCGGATGGATCAGAAATGGCAGTTGATGCCATCATCTGGTGTACTGGGTTCCGCCCTGCGCTCAATCACTTGCGCTCGCTTGGTGTCCTTGAGGCCGATGGAAAGGTGGAGGTCGAAAACCAGCAATCGATCAAGGAGCCACGTCTATGGCTGGCGGGCTACGGCGACTGGACTGGCCCTGGCTCGGCAACGCTAATGGGGGCCGCACGGACGGCTCGCGATCTAGCGAACAATATCCGACAGTTTATGGAATTGGCTGACCAATCTGTCCCGAGGTGAATACAATATGCTCGATGCCGGTCACGGCGGGATTGTTCGTGGCGCGGCGGGCGCAAGGCCTACCGCATGCCTGCTTTGCCTGGGGGCGATGCGGCTGGGGTGCGGCATGCGCTATATTGAGATGGTTTTGCATGGGGGGACGTTTATGATCCGGCGCTTTGTTATCCTGTTTGCATTGGTGATGGCTGGTCCAGCGCTGGCGGCAACGCCCTCCGCCTCTGTCAGTCCATCGGATGTGACTAGTTCATCTCCGCTTAGTGGTTTTTGGGTGACCAATGATGGCAATTGGGTTGTTCAGATTGGGCCTTGCAATAGCGGCTTCTGCGGCAGGTTGGTTGGCGTCAATCCCCGCCCCAGCGCATTGCATACGGATGCCCATAATCCAGATCCAGCAAAGCGGAATACATTATTGTGCGGTTTGATAATGATGGGAGGCTTTAGACCATCAAAATCTGATGCCGGAACATGGGTTGAGGGGTGGGTTTATAACCCCGAGAATGGAAAAACCTATTCCAGTCAGCTATCGCTCAACGGTCAGAACACTTTAAAGGTTCGAGGTTATGTGCTCGTGTCTTGGCTTGGCCGCACTGAAACTTTGAAGCGAGAAACTGCTGCCACTAACCGTTGTATGGCTACGCCGGGCAATGATTGAGGGGAAGAAAATATCCGGCTGCTCTATATAGCAGGGGCCGGTAAACCTGAAGTCGCGGTCCCTTCAGGCAATAAGAGCGACGGACAGCACCAGCTTGGTATAGGCTGAGCGCCGGGCACGGTTCCCGGGTAATCCCCCGTTAAAAACGGGGGGGTTACCCCTCTGTCCTAATCCATGCCCCTTAGCGCATTTTCGATTTCAGCTTGATGATTTCACCGTCCACGCTGAATTCCCCGTAACCGCGATGGTGAATGGTCTTTGCCTTCGCCTTCGCGGGATTGATCCACGCGGCGACGCATTCCAGCACGAACATATTATATTTCTTCACGAATCGCGTATCGACGACACGGCACTCCAGATTGACGAAGCATTCCGCGATCAGCGGCGCGGCTACCTCGTTGCCGGCGGCGGCGGTAAGGTGGAATTTGTCGAATTTATCGACAGTCCGCCCGGTGCAATTGCCGATGGCGGTGGTCACTTCCGCGAGGTCGATATCAGGAATGGCGATGACGCATTCCTTGGTTTTCGTCAGCGCCGCGAAGCTGTGATTGCCGCCGCTGACGACGCAGGCAATGAGCGGCGGTTCGAAATCCATCATCATGTGCCAGGACATGGTCATGATATCCGGCGGGGCCTCGGGGGCCGCCGTGGTTAGCAGCACCACCGGGCCGGGCTCAATGAACTGGTAGACTTTCTCGAGAGGCAGGTTTTTCAGCATGGTCAAAACTCCTGCCCATGCATAACGCAAACCCCGATTTTGGGGCTTGATTCACATCAACGCCGCAAACTCAGCCCGGCAGGTAGCCTAGCAGCTCGGCGCTGCTCATCACATGCCCATAGATCATGTTGATGATTTCCAATTCCTTCAGGTGTAGAGCGTGATCTCCGGCAGCGCAGCCATCTTCCACCACCAGCACGCTGAAGCTTTCATCGGCCAGACTGCGCACCGTGGAGGACACGCATTGGTCAGTAAAGATGCCTGCGCAAACCACATGGGTGATACCAAGATTGTTCATGATAAGCCGCAGATTGGTACCGGTGAGGGCGGAATCCGTGGTTTTCGTCACCACGATCTCATCGCCCCGCGGCGCCAGTTCGGGGATGATCTGTGAGGCGTATTCGTCCTTGGGCAGCAGCAGGTTGTTCCAGCCTGGCATCTTCTGGCTTAGCGAGCGGTCGCGCCCATCCTTGGTCTGGCAAGCGATGCGCGCGAACACCACCTCATGCCCGCCCTCCCGGAAGGCGGCGATGAGCCGGGTGATGGTGGGGATGACCACACCGTGCATGCGCTCATGAAACGGCGTCCACGCATCGTATTGCGCCTTTTCCGCCGGGGAGAGCCCGGCGGGGTCCGGGCGCTCCAGATAGGCGTTCTGCACGTCAATCACCAAAAGCGCTGTCTTGCCGCGTTCCAGCACCGGGTCCTCGGGCTCCGGGGCGCCCTGGTAGTAGAAGGATCGGAACGCGGTTTTCCAGCTCATTGGTTTTACCCCAGTTGCTTCTTCACAGCCTCATTCACCAGCGCGGGGTTCCCCTTGCCGGCCATGGCCTTCATCACCTGGCCGACGAAGAAGCCGAACAGCTTGTCCTTGCCCGACTTATACTCCGCCACCTTGTCCTGGTTCGCTTCCAGCACCTTGGTCACGGCGGCGTCGATCGCCCCTGTATCCGTCACCTGCCGCAGGCCCTTTTCTTCCACGATGGCGGCGGGCGCCTTGCCGGTCTCCACCATCTCCTCGAACACATCCTTGGCGATGCGGCCATTGATGGTCTTGTCCGAAATCAGGTCCAGCAGCGCGCCAAGATCCGCCGCCGAGACGGGCGGGTTCTCGATGCTCTTGCCGCTGCGGTTCATGGCGGCGAAGAAATCGCCGGACATCCAGTTGGCGGTGAGCTTGCCGTCGCGGCCCTTGGCCACGGTCTCGTAGAAATCGGCGGTCGCCTGGTCGGCCACCAGCACCCCGGCATCGTAGAAGGGAATGCCGTATTCCTCGCAGAAGCGGCGGCGCTTCTCGTCCGGCAGCTCCGGCAGCTTGGCCGCCAGCGCGTCCACGAATTCCTGCTCCAGGATCAGCGGCAGCAAATCCGGCTCGGGGAAGTAGCGGTAGTCATGCGCGTCCTCCTTGGAGCGCATGGAGCGGGTTTCGCCCTTGGAGGGATCGTAGAGCCGCGTCTCCTGCACCACCTCGCCGCCGGACTCCCATACCTCAATCTGCCGCAGCGCCTCCGCCTCCACCGCATGCATCACAAAGCGCACGGAGTTGACGTTCTTGATCTCGCAACGCGTGCGGAATGCCTCGCCCGGCTTGCGGACGGACACGTTCACGTCAGCACGCATGGAGCCTTCCTCCATGTTGCCGTCGCACGTGCCGAGATAGCGCACGATCTGGCGGATTTTCCGCAGATAAGCCCCAGCCTCTTCCGGCGAGCGGATATCCGGCTCGGAAACGATCTCCATCAGTGCCACGCCCGCGCGGTTCAAATCGATGACCGATTTGCTGGCGTGCTGATCGTGCATCGACTTACCCGCATCCTGCTCCAGATGCAGTCTGGTGATGCCGATATTCTTTAGCGTGCCGTCCTGCAGCTCGATCTCCACAATGCCGGTGCCGACGATGGGATGCGCGAATTGGCTGATCTGATACCCGTTGGGCAGATCGGCGTAAAAATAGTTCTTGCGGTCGAAACGCGAGAACAAATTAATCTCGGCCTTCAGGCCCAGCCCGGTGCGCACGGCCTGGGCCACGCATTCCTGGTTGATGACCGGCAGCATGCCGGGGAACCCGGCATCCACGAACGACACATGCGCATTCGGCGCGCCGCCATAGGTGGCAGAGGCCCCGGAGAACAGTTTTGACTGTGAAATCACCTGGGCGTGGATTTCAAGGCCCACCACAACTTCCCAGGCGCCTGTGCGGCCTTCCAGCATATAGCTCATTATTTCGCCCTCACATCAGGCAGCGCCGAGAATCCGGCCGCGCGCTCAATGGCGGCGGAGACGGCGAAAACAGTTTCTTCATCGAAATGCTTGCCGATAACCTGCAAGCCCAGCGGCAAGCCTTCGGCGTTCAGGCCAGCGGGCACGCTCATGGCGGGCACACCGGCCAGCGAGGCCGGCACGGTGAACACGTCGTTCAGATACATCGTCACCGGGTCGTCCATTTTTTCACCCAGCCCAAACGCGGCGGAGGGCGCGGTGGGGGTAAGGATGGCATCGACCTTATCAAAGGCATTGGTGAAATCGCGCAGAATCAAATTCCGCACCTTCTGCGCCTTCAGGTAGTACGCGTCGTAATAGCCATGGCTGAGCACATAGGTGCCGATCATGATGCGGCGCTTCACCTCGGTGCCGAACCCGGCGGCGCGGGTGCGCTCATACATGTCGATCAGATCCACGCCATCCACGCGCGCGCCGAACCGCACGCCGTCGTAACGCGCGAGGTTGGAAGACGCCTCCGCCGGCGCCACGATGTAATACACCGCAAGGCCATACTTGGTGTGGGGCAGGGAAATCTCGACGATCTCCGCGCCCTGCGCCTTCAGCCACTCAATGCCCTTATCCCATAGCGCGAGGATTTCAGGGTTGGTACCCTCCAACCGGTACTCGGCGGGAATGCCAATCCGCAGCCCCTTCACGCCCTTGGTCAGGGCCTTGGTGAAATCGGGCACAGCGCGCTCGGCGGAGGTGGAATCCTTCGTGTCGAACCCGGCCATCGCGTTCAGCAGAATGGCGCAGTCCTCTACATTGCGCGCCATCGGCTCCGCCTGATCCAGCGAGGACGCGAAGGCGACAATGCCATAGCGCGAGCAGCGGCCATAAGTGGGCTTGATGCCCGCGAGGCCGGTGAAAGCGGCGGGCTGGCGGATGGAACCGCCCGTATCCGTGCCCGTGGCGCCCAGTGCCAAGCGCGCCGAAACCGCCGCCGCCGAGCCGCCGGAGGACCCGCCGGGCACCAGCTTGGCATCGGAGCCATTGCGCTTCCAGGGGTTCTCCACCGGGCCGTAGCCGGAGGTGATGTTGGAAGACCCCATCGCGAACTCATCGAGATTCGCCTTGCCCAGGATCACGGCCCCCGCCGCCAGCAGCTGGGCGGAGACGGTGCTCTCATAAGGCGGGATGAACGGCTCCAGGATCTTGCTGGCCGCCGTGGTCCGCACGCCCTCGGTGCAGAACAAATCCTTCATCGCCAGCGGAATGCCGGTGAGCGGCCCGGCTTGCCCGGCAGCAATGCGCGCATCTGCGGCCTTGGCCTGGGTCAGCGCCAGCTCCGGCGTCACCGTAATATAGGCGTTCAGCCGCGGGTTCAGCGCCGTCACGGCATCGTTATACGCCGAGGTCAGCTCCACGGCCGATATCTCTTTCGCCGCCAGCTTCTTACCGGCCTCGGCGATCGTCAGGTCAAAAATGCTCATTCCACCACTTTCGGCACGGCAAAGAAGTTCTCGTTCCGGTCCGGCGCATTGGCCAGGATCTTCTCGGCGATCTCGCCATCGGTCACCACATCGGCGCGCTGGCGCAGGGCCATCTGCGCGCCCCCGGAGAGCGGCTCCACGCCCTCCACATCCACTTCACCGAGCTGCTCAACATAGCCAAGAATGGCGTTCAGCTCCGTTCGCAGGGTTTCAACTTCAGCATCATCGACCCGGATTCGGGCCAGTTTCGCAATACGGCGCACCGTTGCGGCATCGAGCGACATTTTTACGGCTATCCCTTGGCTCAAAAATCTTGGCGGACCATACAGGCGGGCATGCCCATCTTCAACCTCACGGATTTTTCCGCCCATCTCGCCCCCGGCGCCCGGCTTTTGGGGCTGGACCCCGGTTCCAAGCGCATCGGGGTGGCGCTGTCGGACGTGACCCGGCAGATTGCGTCACCTTACGCCACGCTTCTCCGCGCCAAGCTTAAGCAGAACGCCGCCGAGATCGCCGCCATCGCCGCCAAGGAGGGGGCAGGGGGGCTAATCGTCGGCCTGCCGCTGGATGACGAGCAAAAACTCGGCCCCCGCGCCCAGGCGGCGCGGGACTGGGCGCATAATTTAAGCAACGTCACGGGCCTGCCGGTGGCGATGGTGGATGAAAGCTTCACCACGGCCGATGCGCATGAGCGGCTGATCGCCGCCGGGGTAAGCCGGGAGCGCCGGGCGGAGGTCATCGACAAGATGGCGGCGGCGGCCTTGCTGCAACGCGCGCTGGATTTGCTGCGCGCCGGATAATTTGTCTGGTCTCTGCTTCGTTGGGGGCAGGATGATGCCGGCGCGGATGGGCACAAAAAGAAACGGCGGGGCAAAACCCCGCCGCCTCCAATCCATTATAACAGTCTGGGGCTAATTCTTCAGTTCATCCTTCAAGCCGCCAATGGCGTTTTGAATTTTCCCCTCGGCCTTCTCGGCCTTGCCCTCGCTTTGCAGCTTGGCGTCGCCGAGGACCTTCCCGGCAGCGTCCTTCAGGGCGCCCTGGGCCTGCTTCAAAGAGCCTTCAACGCGATCTTTATTCATGCTGGTGTTTCCTTGCGGTTTGTCGATTTCAGGGGTGGCGGGGTCAGATATTTACCGCGCCGGCCCAAAGTTACGGTGACGGCGACGCTGGCGCATTTTTGTTCGCGCTATTCGTCAGGGCATGCCCCCCCTGCGAGATGTCTTGTCCAACTCCCGCAGTTGTGTGGCAGGCGCCTAAAATGGGCGCCAGCCCAAACAATGCAACAAAGGGTAGTGCCAGGCGAAATGCCTTGGTCATTGATAAAATCTCCTAATGTCGCGGCCATGACGGATTGCCGTCATCTGGCGGCGTAATGATGTGTCACTTCCACTAACATCAGTATCTCTGTTGATGTTTACAATAAGAAATTGAATTGATGGCCGGTTTGTAAGCCCAGGCTCATGCGGCGCCAGCCAATGCCTGGCCGGACAAGCCAAACGCCCCCGCCAGCAGCGCATAGGATTTCACCCGCACCTCCGGGGCGGAGGCGCCGGTGGTGATGACCAGCTCGTCAGCCCCCAGCGTTGTGGTGAGCGCGGTCAGGCGGTTGGCCACATCCGCCCCTGGGCCAACAAAGGCCCGGGCTTTGATCCCGTCCATCCGCGCCCGTTCGGCTTCGGTGAGGTCCCAGGCGGCGGCTTCCTCCGGTGTGGGCAGGGCGATGAACCGCCCCCGCGCCCTAATTGTCTGCGCCACGGCGCGGGACTGGAACCAGTAATCCGCCTCCGCCTGGGTCTCCGCCGCCAACGCCCATACGACGATGCCGCAATGCGGCTTGTCCAGAATGGCGGAGGGCCTGAACTGGCTGCGGTAGATGTCCAACGCCTCGGCGGCGCCTTCGCCGTCCGAGAAGAAATAGGCGAAGCAATAGGGCAGGCCGAACCAGGCGGCGAGCTGCGCGCCATAATTGGAGCTGCCGAGAATCCACAGCTCCGGTGCAAACGGCCCGCTCGGCTCGGCCTGGATGCCGCGGAACGGGTGGTCCACCGGCAACGCGGCCCCGCTGGTCCAAGCCTGCAAGTCCCGAATTTGGGCGGGGAAATTATCCACCGCGCGGGAGGCGTTGGGGTTCAGCGCCAGGGCGGTGCGGCCATCCGAACCCGGGGCACGGCCGACGCCAAGGTCGATCCGCCCCGGTGCTATGGCCTCCAGCACGCGGAACTGCTCCGCCACCTTCAGCGCCGCATAATGCGGCAGCATGATGCCAGCGCTGCCCACCCGGATGCGGCTGGTGGTGGCGGCTATGGCCGCCATCAATATTTCCGGTGCCGAGCCCGCCAGGGCCTCCGAGCTATGATGCTCAGAGAGCCAGTAGCGGTGATACCCGAACCGCTCGCAGGCCTGGGCCAGGGCGATGCTCTCGCGGATGGAGTCGGCGGGAGAGACGCCGCTGCGGATGGGGGATTGGTCGAGGACGGAGAGTTTCATCGCCACTATATAGGGTCAGAAACTTCATGATCTCAGGGGCATCAGTTTCCTCATCCGGCATCCAGAGGGGCTGCGCGGGCGCGGTGCTGCCCCGATTCGGCATGTAGTTGCACCAGCATGTAGGCGGTCACCCGCCCCAGGCAGAAAGCCGTGAAGGCCGTGCTTCAAACGGCACGGCCTTCACGGCTTGCTCGGCGCAGCGGCATAAACAGCTTTATTCGAAAATTTTCCCGAAATTGCGGCGCAGCGCAGCGTCCACGTCCCGCATACTCGCCTTCACCCCCAGCGCCTCCAGGCTGGTCACCCCATGCTCGCGGATTCCGCAGGGCACGATGCCGGAAAAATGCGACAAATCCGGGTTCACGTTCAGCGCCAGCCCGTGCCATGTCACCCAGCGAGTCACACGCACGCCGATGGCGCCGATTTTCTCCTCCCCGCCATCCGGCCGCACCACCCAGATGCCGACTCGGCCCTCGCGGATCTCGCCCTTAATGCCGAACTCCTTCAGCGTCTCGATCACCCAGCCCTCGAGTCCGGCCACATAAGCCCGCACATCCCGCGCCGGGACCAAGCCGTGCGGGCGGGTGAGGTCCAGCATCACATAGGCCACGCGCTGGCCGGGGCCGTGATACGTCCACTGCCCGCCGCGCCCGGCGTCATGGGTGGGAAAGCGGCCCGGGTCCTGCAAATCCTCAAGTTTGGCCGAGGTTCCGGCGGTGTAGAGCGGGGGGTGCTGCACCAGCCAAACCAGCTCCTCCGCCGTGCCGGCGTGGATGGCGGCGGCACGCTCCTGCATGCGCGCCAGGGCAAAATCGTATGGAGTGAAATCTTCTGTCACTTCCCAGGTTGCGGGAGTTTTATCCATGGTCTATAGGCCCCGTGCCCCGATGCGGTCGTGGCGAAATGGTAGACGCGCAAGCTTGAGGTGCTTGTGGGGGAAACCCCTTGGAAGTTCGAGTCTTCTCGACCGCACCATATATCTAATCCCTTCATTCATTAGGAAAATTAATCACGAGACGGTTGTCTCGCGTTTTCCATTGGCGCATGAACCGGCTGCACACTAGTGGGAGGGCCGATTTATGGATGACGATTTACGGAAAGCAGCGCTGGAATACCACTATGCGCCGCGCCCGGGGAAACTCGCCATCGTCGCGACCAAGCGCATGGAGACATCGCGTGACTTGGCTCTTGCCTATTCGCCCGGCGTAGCCGCGGCGTGCGACGCCATTGTCGCGGACCCGGATGCCTCGTTTGACTTGACCTCGCGCGCCAATCTGGTGGCGGTCATCACAAACGGCACGGCGGTTCTGGGTCTGGGCAATATCGGCGCGCTCGCCGGCAAGCCGGTGATGGAGGGCAAGGCCGTTCTGTTCAAGAAATTCGCCGGGATCGATTCGTTCGACATCGAGGTGAATGAGCAGGATCCGGAGAAATTCATCGAGATCGTCGCCAGCCTGGAGCCGACCTTCGGCGGCATCAACCTTGAGGACATCAAGGCGCCGGAATGCTTCAAGATCGAGAAGACCTTGCGCGAGCGGATGAAAATCCCCGTCTTCCATGACGATCAGCACGGCACGGCCATCATCGTGGGTGCGGCTGTGCTGAACGCGATTCTGGTGCAGGGCAAGAAGATCGAGGAGGTGAAGATCGTCACCTCCGGCGCCGGCGCGGCGGCGCTCTCTTGCGTGAATATCCTGCGCTCGCTCGGGGCCAAACCCGAGAACATCACCATGACCGATAAAGAGGGCGTGGTGTATGCGGGGCGGCCGAACCTGGACCCGACGCTGACACATGTGGCTCGCCAGACCGATGCCCGCACCCTGCCGGAAGTGCTGCCAGGGGCGGATATTTTCCTGGGTCTTTCCGCGCCGCGCGTGCTGAAGGAGGAGTGGCTGGAGCTGCTCGGGCCGAATCCGCTGATCCTGGCGCTGGCGAACCCGGAGCCGGAGATTCTGCCGGAGCTGGTCAAGCGCTCCCGCCCGGATGCGATCGTCGCCACGGGGCGTTCTGACTTCCCTAACCAAGTTAACAATGTCCTCTGCTTCCCCTTCATCTTCCGTGGCGCGCTGGATGTGCGCGCCACCGCCATCACCGAGAGCATGAAGCTGGCGGCGGTGAAGGCGATCGCGGAGCTGGCGCGGGTGGAGGCCTCCGAGGCCGTGGCCGCCGCCTATGGCGGGCATGCCCCGACCTTCGGCGCCGATTACATCATTCCCAAGCCGTTTGATCCGCGTCTGATCATGCACATTGCCCCCGCCGTGGCGCGAGCCGCGATGGAGGCAGGCGTCGCCCGCCGCCCGATTCAGGATTTCGAGGCCTATCAGCACGAGCTGGAGCGCTTCGTGTTCCGCTCCGGCCAGTTGCTGCGCCCGGTTATCGAGGTGGCGCGCAAGGCCTGCCCACGCATTGTGTATGGCGAGGGCGATGACGAGCGCACGCTGCGCGCGGTGCAGAGCGTGGTGGACGACCGTCTGGCGCAGCCGCTGCTGCTCGGGCGCACGGAGGCCATCACCACCAAGATCAAGTCGCTTGGTCTGCGCATGCAACCGGGCAAGGATGTACGGATCATCGATCTGGAGCGTGACCGGGAGCTGTATGGCCGCTTGCTGGAAGCGTATTCCATGAAGGTGAACCGCCGCGGCACGCCGCCGGACGCCGCTGCCCGCCATGTGGCCAAGCGCCCGACCGTGGCGGCGGGCATGCTGCTGGTGGAAGGCGAGGCGGATGCCGCGATTTGCGGCGGCACGGGCGATTGGTGGCGGCAGTTCCAGTACGCGCTGCCCATCATTCCGCGCCGCTCGACCTCGGGCCGAGTGCATGCGCTCACCGCCCTGATTCCACAGGCCGGCCCGCTATTCTTCTGTGACACGCCTGTGAATG
>JAQUAC010000179.1 GCA_028687415.1 Acidocella sp.
CGCCATCGCGGAAATGCACATGCGGGTCGATGATGCCCGGCAACACATGCAGCCCGGCGGCGTTGAAAGTCTCGGCCGCGTGCCCGAGGTTTTTGCCGATGGCGGCAATGCGCCCATGCTTCACGCCGATATCGGCTTCCACCTCGCCCCAAGGCAGGACGATGGTGCCGTTTTCAAGGATCAGATCGTAGCTCATGCGGTCACCTATAAACCCAGAAGAGAAAAAGCGGCAGAGAGGGCGGCTTGCGTGGTCAGGCCGGCCATTGGGGCCTCGCCCTCTGGCCCCGGCGCCACGGCAATAGCGGTATGCGGGCCTGCGGGGGCATATTCACTGGCCTTGGAGCAGCCGAACAGCCCGAGCGTGGGCGTGCCAGCGGCGGCGGCCAGATGCATCAACCCGGAATCATTGCCTATGAAAATCTTAGCCCCGCGCAGGCAGGCGGCGGCTTCCGGCAGGGTCAGCTTGCCCACGAGGTCGATGGCGCCGGGCAGTGCCGCCAGCACGGGCGCGGCGCGGCGCTGCTCGTCCAGGCCCGGGCCACCGAAAATGGCGGCGCGGGCACCGGGGATTTTTGCCGCCAAAGCGTGGAATAACTCGACGAAGCGTTCCGGCGGCCAGATCTTGCCATCCCAATTGGCGGTGGGGCCAAGGGCGATGATTGGCACATCACCCAGCAGCGCCACGGCACGGGCATCGTCCGCCGGGGCGGTCCAGGCTTCGGGCAGCGGCGGCGGAGAGAAGCCCATGGAGGCGCCCAGCTGCGCGTAGCGCCGCCCTGGGCGCCGCCCGCCTTTCAGGATTTTGCGCGCCCGCGCAGGCAGGAAGAAGGCGGGGCCGGAGCCGCGCACATCCACCACCAGATCCCATATCTGCCCCACGGTCTGCCGCCACAGGCCAAGCCAGTGCAGGTCGTAGCGCTGCTTCTCGAACACGATAAGCCGGTCCAAAGCGGGAAAGCGCAGGAATACCCCGGCGCTGGGCGCGCCACAGGCAATGGTGAAGCGCGCACCGGGATTCTCCTGACGCAGGCGCTCCAGAATGCCGCAGGAGATTACGGCATCGCCAATGCGCGAGGAAGTGATGAAAAGGATGTGCATGCTGAAGCCGCATCTAGAGCATTTGCCCCTACCCGCAAACCGGCGCTTGCCCCGGCGTGCCGCCGCCGCCATGTATAAAGCATGACAAAACTGGCGTATCTGCCGCAACGCGGCGTTCTCAGCATTACCGGCGCGGACCGCGTGGCCTTCCTCAACGGGCTGGTCAGCAACGATGTGGCTTTGGCCGCACCGGGCAGGGCCATCTGGGCGGCACTGCTGACGCCGCAAGGCAAGTATCTCTCGGATTTCTTCATCCTCGCCACGGCGGAGGCGCTGCTGCTGGACGCGCCCTTGGCGGATATTCCGCTCCTGCTGACCAAATTCAACCGCTATAAGTTGCGCGCCGCCGTGTCGCTGGCGGATGTCTCCGCCACCTATGGCGTATATGCGGCCTGGGGTGGAGCGGCACCTGAGGCCCCCATAACCGCGCCGGACCCGCGTCTGCCCGAGGCCGGGTGGCGCGTGCTGAGTGAGACAAAATTGAACACCAATGCCAGCGTCAACGACTATGCCGCGCACCGCATCGGCCTTGGCCTACCGGACGGTGCGCCGGATCTGGAACACGAGAAAACGCTGCTGCTGGAGGCGGGGTTCGACGAGCTGGGCGGCATTGCCTGGGGCAAAGGCTGCTACATGGGGCAGGAGTTGACCGCGCGAACGAAATATCGCGGGCTAGTGAAGCGGCGGCTGATGCCGGTGGAGCTTGGTGAAGCGGGAGTTGAGCCCGGCACGGCGATACTGGCCGAAGGCCTGGAGGTGGGCAGCCTGCGCTCCACCGCCGGAACGCTGGGGCTGGCGGTGCTGCGGCTGGACGCGCTGGACAAACCCCTGATAGCCGGGAGCACCCCACTATCCGCGCGCGCTCCCGGCTGGATGAAGCAACCCGCCGGAGTATAACCCAGCGTTTTCAGGCTCAGCCGAGCAGCGACCAGCCAGGGCTGGGCAGCCGGCCTTCCTTGAAGCCGCTAGCGGTAAAATGCTGCTGGGCAGAGGCGAAGGCGCCGGCTTTGATCGCCTCGGCCACATCCGGGTATTCTCCGAGATACCAGCTCTCGTTCACGGGGATGCGACGGGGCATGCGGTTCTCGAAATAACCGGATGTGATATAATGTTCACGCGCGGAACGTAGCTCACCACGCTCCACAGCGGCGCCTACGTCCGAATTATGCGCCAGATACCAATCTTCATTGACCTCAACTCGCTCCAGCAAAGCCCGGAGCAGCTCCTGCAGCTTCGATTCCAGCAACTCGACATAATGCCCGCCCTGCGCACCTTGGTCGCTCATCAGATAGCTGTAAGATCGCAAGTCGATTCCCCTTGGAACACTAATTCAACTAGAGCGTGAGTATTGATTAATATTCACAATATTCATACCACGCCTCATATCACAACAACAAGCAAGTTTCATCAGCCTGCTAATGGATGTTTCCTTGAAATTAATTTTTTTCTCTCCAGAAGACGAGAATGTCTTGAGCCGGACACCTTGATGGGTGAAAACATCGCAATTGCGACACAACTCAGTCATAACACACCCCTAACGGATAATGGAGCTCGGATGCCTATCAGAGGACGTGTGGACGACATGGAAGGCAGCTACATCGTTGGCTGGGCTGCCGCCGTGCCAGATAACGGCAATTGCGCCATCACCGTCACCGATGAAGCTGACCAGCTCCTGGCCAAGGGCCGCGCCTCCCGCCACCGGCCGGACCTCGCCTCGCTCGGCCTGGGCCGCACCACTCTGGCCTTCCGCATCGCCGTGCCGCATGCCAAGGCGCCGCGCACCCTGCGCATCTTCGCCAATGGCGAGGAACTGCCCGGCTCGCCAGTGACCACCGGCCCCGGATTATTCGACGGCCACTCCTGGCTGGAAGCCGATACGGTCTCGGGCTGGATCACCGAGCGCGTCACCAGCTTCGTCCCCCCGTTCATCACCGTGGTTAACCATCTGGGCGTCGAAGTCGGGCGCGGGCAGAGTCAGTTTGAAACCGCGAACGTGGACCCGCTCTTCTCCCCGGCGCATTTCACCATCCGGCTGGATGACCAGTGCTTCGGCGCGGGCGAGATGCTGCTGCGCGTCTTCGCGGACGGCAAGCTGTTCAGCCATACCTCCTGCAATCTAAGCCTTAACGGCAATCTGGAAGTCATCTCCGCGACGCATGCGCTGGGCTGGCTGGTCTCGCCAGAGTTGCCGAAACGCAGCTTCGAGGTAGAGGTCTACCGTGACGGCACGCTGGCCGGGGTCGCCAAATGCGAGCATGAGCGGCTGGACGTGCGCGGCATCTACCCCGATTGCGAAGCGGCGGGATTCGATTCCTGGCTGGACAAGCCCACTCATAGCTCGACCGAGGCGGTGACGCTCAGCTTCCGCTTTGCTGGCTCCGACCGCGAATTATTCGAAGGCCCCTATGTGCTAGCCAGCCGCCCCGCCGCCGTGACCGCCATTTATGACGCCGCACGCCTGGCCAATATGGACCTGCCCGGTGTTACACCGGCGGCGCGCGCCGTGCTCGGTCAGGCGTTGCGAGAGTACCTCGCCCGCGTGCGTACCGATGACGGTTTCTCCCTCAGCCGCCAGGCACTGGCCGCGCCTCCCACCGGCCCCCGTCCGCGCCTGGCCATCATTATTCCCATCTATCGCGGCGTGGAGATCACGCAGGCCTGTATCCATTCCGTGCTGTTGCACCGCGACCCGGCGGATCTGCTGATTCTGATCAACGACGCCTCGCCCGATGCGGCGATGCCCGGCATGCTCGCCCCCTATGGCGAGGTCGATAATGTCATCCTGCTCACCAATAGCGAGAATCTCGGTTTTGTGCGCACGGTCAATCGCGGCATGGCGCTGGCCCTGGGCGCGGATGTGGTGCTGCTGAATTCGGATACCGTGGTGCATGCGGGCGGGTTCGACGAATTGCTGCATGTCGCCCAAGCGCATCCGGAGATCGGCACCGTTACCGCCATCTCTAACAACGCCACCATCTTCTCCTACCCGCATACCGAGCTGCGGCAGCCGGCTCTGACGGATATTGATTGGCCGGAGCTGGCAGCGGTGGCACTGACGGAGAATGCCGGGCTATGCGTGGATGTGCCGACAGGGCACGGTTTCTGTCTGCTGGTGAAAGCAGAGGTAATCCGCCGCATCGGCCTGCTGGATGAGGGCTTCGGCCGCGGCTATGGCGAAGAGAATGATTTCTGCGCCCGCACCGCCGCCCTTGGCTACCGCAACGTAGCGGCGGGCGGCGTACTGGTGGAACACAAGGAGAGCATCTCCTTCGTCAATGAACGCGCCAGCCTGCTGGCCCAAAATCTGCCCCGGCTGACCGCGCTGTACCCTGAATACACGCCAATCATCATGGAATTCGAGCGCGTGGACGGCACGCGCAAGCTACGCTGGGCGCTGGACCGGGCCCGGCTCATCCGCGCTCGCGCGGCGGGCCAGCGCTTCGTGCTCGTGGTAGCCAACGCGCTGGAGGGCGGCACCCCCAAGGCGATCAATGATATCGAGTGCAATATCGGCTATAATGGTGCCGTGCCGCTGACCTTGCGCGTGACCGAGACCGGATTGCTGGAACTGGACTGCGCGGAACCGCTGCTGCGCGCCAGCTTCACCGCCGGCGAGACCACCGAGCTGCTGGATGTGCTGGACGCCGCCGCCCCAGGCCATGTGCTGGTGCACCAGATACTGGGCTTCCCGCCCAGCTTCGTCACCGCCTTCCAACCCTGGCTCACCGGGCGGCACAGCGTGTTCTGGGCGCATGATTTCTACCCGCTCTGCCCGCGCGTGACGATGATCGACGCCATCGGCCGGTTCTGCGGCGGGGCGGACGCGGATACCTGCGCCCGCTGTGTGGAGATGGACGGCGCGCATGACAGCTCCATGCTCACCGACCTCACCCCGGCGGCTCACCGCGCACTCTTCACCCACCTGCTGGGTTCCTTCACCCATGTACTGGCGCCCTCGGCCAACGCCGCCGCCTATTTCAGCCGCATCTTCCCCGGCATCAACATCACCGTGCAGCCACACCCGGAATCCGCCAAGGGCATCGCCACGCAGCCGCGCGCGGGCAGCGATGACGAGATCGTGCTGCTTGGCGCCATCGGCCCGCATAAGGGCTCGGGGACATTGCTGGAGATCGCGCGGCGCGCGCGGCTCACGCATCCGCATCTGCACTTCCGCGTCATCGGCTACACGGATATCGACAAGCCGCTGAAAGCGGTCG
>JAQUAC010000180.1 GCA_028687415.1 Acidocella sp.
TATGCGCCTCCTTGGGCAGCGTTTCATCGTGGAAGCTGCGCGCCGTGTCCGGGTCCAGGCTGAGGTTGAACTGATCCTCCCAGCGGAACTCAAACCGCGCGCGGGAAATCGCATCATCACGCAGCCGGGCAGAGGGGTGTCCTTTCGCCAGATCTGCCGCGTGGGCCGCGAGTTTGTAGGTAATGACACCGGTTTTTACATCCTCGCGGTTGGGCAGGCCAAGATGCTCCTTGGGCGTGACATAGCAGAGCATGGCGGTGCCGAACCAGCCGATCATCGCCGCACCTATGGCTGAGGTGATGTGATCATAGCCCGGCGCGATATCGGTGGTGAGCGGCCCTAGCGTGTAGAACGGCGCTTCGCCGCAGGTGGCCAGCTGCTTGTCCATATTGGCTTTGACCTTGTGCATCGGCACATGGCCGGGGCCTTCGATCATCACCTGGCAGCCTTTTCCCCAAGCGGTTTTCGTCAGCTCGCCCAGGGTCTCCAGCTCCGCGAACTGAGCGGCATCATTGGCGTCGGCATTGGAGCCCGGGCGCAAGCCATCGCCCAGCGAGAAGGACACGTCGTATTTGCGCATGATGTCGCAGATGTCACCAAAATGCTCATAGAGAAAACTCTCGCGATGATGGCTGAGGCACCACTGCGCCATGATCGAGCCGCCGCGTGAGACAATGCCGGTAACCCTGCGGGCCGTGAGCGGGATATAAGCCAGGCGCACCCCGGCATGAATGGTGAAATAATCCACCCCCTGCTCGGCTTGTTCGATCAACGTGTCCTTGAACACCTCCCAGTCAAGCTTGCTGGCGTCACCGCCGACTTTCTCCAGCGCCTGATAGATCGGCACCGTGCCGATCGGCACGGGTGAGTTGCGCAGGATCCAGCTGCGGATATTGTGAATGTTACGCCCGGTGGAAAGGTCCATCACCGTGTCCGCGCCCCAGCGGATCGCCCAGACCAGCTTCTCAACCTCCTCGGCAGCCGATGAGGTGACGGCGGAGTTACCGATATTGGCGTTGATCTTCACCAGGAAATTGCGCCCGATGATCACCGGCTCAAGCTCAGGGTGGTTGATGTTCGCCGGGATGATGGCCCGCCCCGCGGCGATTTCCGAGCGGACGAATTCCGGCGTGACAAACTCAGGGATCGCCGCGCCAAAATCTTCGCCATCGGCGCGCAGGGCAGCCGCTTGCTCATGCGCGGCGTGGCGCCCCAGATTCTCCCGGTGCGCCACGTAGATCATTTCCTCGGTAATGATCCCGGCGCGGGCAAACTCATATTGCGTGACCATCCGGCCATCCTGCGCCACATGAATCTCATGTGCCGCCGGGCAGAGCGGCACCAGCCGGTCGGCGGGCGTAAAGCCATTATCCTCGGGTTTGATCGCGCGCCCGGTGGCGGTTGCGAAACCGCGCGCGGCGAGCCACCCGGCGCGGGGTTTTACCAGCCCGGCATCGAGGTCGATGCGGGCCGCATCTTCAGTATAAGGGCCGGAGGTGTCGTAGAGCCACAGCGGCGGCTCGTTGGCGCTGGGGTGCAGCGCAATCTCACGGAACGGCACCAGTATGTCTGGTCGTGTCAGTGGTGCGGAATAGATTTTACGCGAGCCGATAATCGGCCCGGTGGTTACTTCATGCAGCTTCTGTTGAATGGTCACGCGCAACGCCCTCCAAAAAACAGAGAGCGGGTGCAAAGACAATCTGCAAATCCCCGTCCCTCCGCCGGTATGACCCGGATCAGGTTCAAAGGGTTTATCGCGGCGGGTTGCCCCAAAGCGACGTCTCAGCTCCTTCACGGAACACCCCTCGGTGAATTCAGGACACTACGTTATGGCGGAGCTGTCAATGCGGCCCGTCGAGTTCATCGAATGGCCGCGTCGGAGCAGACCATGAACATCCAGAAACGGTGAGTATGGGCGCAATGACGCCGGAAGTGGCCGTTGGAAACAGAATGGTGGCTTTTGACGACTTCTTGCCGGCCATGATTATGCTCAGGGCAAGCGGGCAAACGGATCATGCACTGGCACGCCCAGCGGCTCAAAATGCCGCAGGTTGCGGGTCAGGATGGTCAGTCCGTGGTGCTGGGCGGTGGCGGCGATGATGATGTCGGCGAAGCCGGGCGCATAACCCTGGCCTCGGGAGCGGTCGGATAGACTGCCGGCGAGGCGGGCAGTGGCAAGGTCGAAGGGGAAGATGCGGGCCGCGTAGAGGTGCAGCACGGTCTCCAGCCAAGCGGTTAGGTCACGGGCTTTGCGGGTTGCCCCCTCACGCTTGGCCTTGGCGATCCCATCCTCAATCTCGGCGATGGTGACGGTGGAGAGAAATAATTCAGCCGAGTGGGCGTCCATCCAGGCGGCCAACTCGGGCAGGGGAACGCGCGAAGGTGCGCGCGCCGAGATGACATTGGTATCGACGAGATACAAGGATCAAAGGCCGCTATCACGGAGCGGGGAGGGGTTGCGCGGCGGCAGATCGCCCGCATCGAGAGGTGCCGCCATCAGCAATTGGCCGAAGGAAGGCACATGCGAGAGCCGCTGCCATTCCGCGAAGCTCAATACCACTGCCTCGGGCTTGCCGTGGCGGGTAATGATGGCGGGTTCGCCGCGCACGGCATCGTCAACCACGGCAGACAAGCTGGCCTTGGCGTCGCGAAGTTGGATTTCCCGCATGGCGGCCTCCGGGTGGTGGGGTGAACTACAGTAGTCATATTTAGGCCGGAGGGCTGGGGATGGCAAGGAGAAAGCACTTGGCTGCGGTTCGTTCGGCGGGTGGGGGCGGAGTTGGCGTCTATTGAGCAAGCGCTGAGGGGCCCGCTGGTGAAATGGGATCGGTCCAGACCGGCAGCATGCAGTAATGCCGGCCGCTGGCATCCTGTTGGAGGTTCTTGCGGCACACCGCCATGGCGCTGGCGCCGTTATTGTCCTGCATCAGCTGCCCCCACGCGATGGCCTCCGATGGTCCGGCCTTCATGGCGGCTGTGATCAGGTTAGACGCAACCTCGCCCTGGAAACGCCCGGCATTGAGCCCGGCGGCGTAGGTGAAGATACTGGGCACCAGGCTAATCGCCAGCACCGCGGCGCACCAGGCGGCGATGGTTTTGTACTTCACTGTCTTTGCCTGCTGCCGTACGGCGTAATTGATCGTTCCGGCGAGTTTGGGCGTCAGCTGCTCGACGATACCAGCCTGTTTGGTCTGGAGCGTTGCCTCGGTCTGCTGGATGGCAAGCTGCGTCTTCTTGATTGTGTCGTGATATTCACGGTCGAGCCGGTCGCTGGCATCGTGGAAATACCGCACGGCCTGGTTATGCAGCCGCCATTGCAGGCGCAGCGAGGAGGACAAAGCCTTGATGAGCGGCAGCACGGGGTCGTTTTTAAGCCCGGTGACCTGGATGGCGCGCTCCAGCTCGTCTTGCATCTGGGCGATATCCCGACCGAGTATCTCGCTGTATCGGCGCAGGTCGAGATCGTCCTTGGGCTCATTTACGGCAGCCATGAGCTGACTCCCGCAAAATTGGCGTCCATCGCTTCCAGCCATAGCCTGACCCGGGCGCGGTCGAACGGACCAAGCGGTGTGTCGGCCCGGCCATTCTTGCCCGCGACGGCGTCATTGAATTTCAGCCGGCGGATTTCCACGGGCTGGGCCGCCACGAGCCTTGGCATGAACACCGGCACAGCACCTTCATTGATGGCACGACGGACAGCGCTGTGGCGCAGAATGCGCGCGAAGGCCATGTCGCGCGTCTCACCGACATCCACCATGGCTTCGTTCAGGATGATGGCGGAGGCGGTTGGCTTGAAGCCCAACCCTTGCAAGGTGGCGAGTGGCGACAAATCCTCTTCCTGCGGCCCGACCGTATGGAACAGTACGACCGCGAAGCCCTGCGCCTCAAACAGCGCGACCAGATCGGGTAGCTCGACGGCGAGGCGGCGCAACGTGGTGTCGCCTCCGCCAAGGTCGATCAGCGCCGATATTTTCTGGGTCAGGCTGTGCTGCAGTAATCGATCCAGCCATTTCAGGGACATTGCGGGGTCGATGGTTTCCGGCGGGCGCGCCACTTTGTCGATATAACGGGAGAAGGTGTCGTTCGTAGTGTCCAGATCCGCCATTAGCAAAGGCGTGCCGTTCAGCAGGGTTTTCTCCGCCAGCCAGCGTATGCCGGTGGTTTTGCCGGTCTTGCCCCGCCCCACCCAGAAAATGATTTTGTGCCGCCCGCTTAAATCCATGCCTGTCAGGGGCGCCGGGCCGGGCAAAGCCATTGCCTGACCGGCGGCGCTGACCAGTTCCATCTCCGGGCCGGTATCTTCGTCCTGCCCAAAATTGAATATTGATGTCGGGGTGGCAGGAGAGGGCGGCCGGCCGGAGGTTGGATTTGGAAACCGTAGTAATTCCGGCGTGTTGTCTTTCTGTTCAGGCATTGTGGGGCTCCTTTTTAAAGAGGTCGATCAGCCTTGTTCAGGACGGCGGCTTTTTGCCGAGCAGGCGTTCCATGACTTCGTCGTAAGTGGGGGATGGCGGCCGGATGATGGGGGCGGCTGGCTCGTCGGAAGGCGGCGCGTCAGTTTCCGAGCGTCTGACCTCCCAATCGATAAAACGCGCTGGCTGAAATTCAGGCTCGCCCGCAACATCCGATGGATATGGCTCGATAAATTGTGCAGATACTGGCGGAGCGGGTGGCATCGGTGTTTGCGCCACTAACCCCTGCGAAGACATTGTCTGATTGCGGCGCCGATAGCCTTTCAATGGCAGACGTGCCCGGTAGGCTTCGCTCTGCAGCCAATCCGCCGTCCATGGTTTACCCGTGCGGTAGGTGATGCCTGCCATGGTCATGGCGCGCGCGATTGCTGCCCATGACCAGCCACTTTGCACCAGCGCCAGCAGCATTTCGGCGTGCAGGCGCAACCAGGGGCGGATGACATCACCTGATGACCATAGCGCAAGAAACTTCGCGGCCAGGGCGTTGATCTCATCATCGGAAGGGGTACGCTTGAGGGCCATGCGATGAACCAGCTTGGTGAAATTCAAAGCTTCACCTTGGCATTTTTGCTTCTGGAATTTCAACTTCCGAATCGGAATCTTGACAAAGTCAAATTTGGTTCATCAGCCCAAAGCTGTGCTCATTCCTATGCTGATTCCTAATCTCAATCCTGAGTGCAATCCTAACCTCATCCCTATGCTTAATCCTGATCTCTAATCTCGTCTGTCTGATGTGGTATCAGGTTACGTTTCTACGACAGACCAAGGAATGCTAGCGCATGCGGGTGCGGTAAGATGAACGACGCCAAGCAACCCGATTTCACGGTCAATG
>JAQUAC010000181.1:0-3254 GCA_028687415.1 Acidocella sp.
ATTATTTCAGTCAGCCGGAGCTGAAGCTGGCGGCGGAAGATGCGGAGGCGGCCTACCACAGGCTGGAAGCGATACTGACCGCCGGGCGGCCTATTTAAGCTTGTACACCTCTATGCCGGGATAGTGCCGCCAGAGAGCGTAATCCGCGGTTAGGGCGGCATCTGCCAGGACATAGATTTGCGGGTTGATGGTAGCCGGGTCCGTGGGCGCGGGGCTGCGCCGCGCGATGAATTGCGGCTTGGTGGCCAGAATTCGGGCAATTTCCGCCGGGGCATCCACCCCAGCTACGCTGGGCATGAAGCGTTTTGTAAGCTCCGAGGGCAGCACGTAGCGCGTGGGCGGTTGCAGGGCGGTGAGGGCGTAGAGAATCGGTTGGCTGTCCAGCACGAACAGGCTGGCGGGGTGCTGGGCGGCGATGTCCACCCCGGCGCGGGCCACGTTATCCGGCCCGCTGGCGTCACGCAGGGCGATATGCGCGGCCCAGAGCGGCAAGGAGAGAGCGGCGAGCGCGACTCCGGCGCGCAAGAATGGCAGGCGCGGCAGCCGGGCCAGGATGACGCCCAGGCACACGCACAGCACGGGCAGCACTTGCAGGAAGTAATGGTCGTAAAAGGATTTGGCCGAGGCTGCCCCAGCCAAGCCGCCGAGCAGCCAGAGGGGCAGGAATTTTTCTGTGAAAGGCCGTTTGAGTGAAGTGAAGGCAAGTGCCAGCGCTGCCAGATAGAGTGGGCCCCAGCGCCAAGCCTGGGTATGCAGCGCCCAGAGCAAAGCGGCATGGGTGAGCGGCGCTCCGGCCCGGCGCAGATTGGCGGCGATGTTGCAATCCCACCACAATGCCAGATGTCCAGTGGAGGCATAGAGTAGCACCACGGCGGCAAGCGGCAGGGCGGCGCCGGCGAGGCAGGCGAGGGCCGCTTGCAGGCTGCGCCGGCGGTGCAGCAGCAGGGCCAGGATGAAGGGAGCCTCGGCCGCCGAGACGTATTTGACCATGAAGGCGCAGCCGAGCAGCAGGCCTGTCACCCAGGCAGGGGCATCCGCCAGCACCGCCAGCACGGCCAGGGCGGTGAAGCTGGCCATGAACAGCTCGGTGTTGGCGGAGAGGCCGTCATTGCTAAGGGAGCAGAGTACCAGGGCGGCACCGGCAAACCAGGCGGCGGTACGCTGGGCGTTGATGATTTCGGTGATGCGGAACACAATGGCGGCCAGTAATCCCACACAAACGATGCTTGCCACGCGCATGGCCGCCACGCCGGGGATGAGGAACTGGAACGCCGCGAAGATGGCGTAAATGCCGATGGGCTTGTTGTCCCAGATGGTGGTGTAGGGCAGGTGCCCGGCACGCCATTGCTGCGCCATCAGGAAGTAGAGGCTCTCATCCCAATCCAGCACCGAGCGGGTGAGCGTAGGCAGGCGCGTAAGCAACGCGGCGAGCAGGAAAACCAGGGCGGGGAGGGCGGATTTCACGGGGTGTTTGATTGCAGCCAGGAGGGTAAATGTCCATGCTTGCCTTGCGCGGCGGGGGCGGGCAAGACAGGCCCGGACTGGAGGGCTGCATGAAGCTTTGGGCATTGGCATTGGTGGCGGGGATGGCCCTGTCTGGAGTCGCGCGGGCGCAGGTGAATGACGACCCCACAGGGCCGCAACCTAAGCTGCGGACCGAGACGCTGAGCATTAAAGGCGATGACGGCAAGGTGCATGTGTTTACCGTTGAGGTGGCGCAGAGCGAGCAGGAGCAGGCTTACGGGCTGATGTTCCGCCCCACCGTGCCGGCGGATGGGGGCATGCTGTTCCCACTGGATTCGCCGCAGCCGGTGCAATTCTGGATGAAAAATACAATCGTGCCGTTGGATATGGTGTTCATCCGCGCTGATGGCACGATTGGCGCGATTGCAGAAAATACCGTGCCGTACAGCCTGCGCCCCATTTCCAGCAACGGCCCGGTGACGGCTACGTTGGAGCTGCAGGGGGGTATTACCGCGGCTGATGATATCAGTGTTGGCGATAAGGTCATTGCCAAGCAGTTTGGCGGAGGTTAATCCCCACAGCGTAGAATGTTCGGGGCGTGGCGCAGCCTGGTAGCGCGCTTGTTTTGGGTACAAGAGGCCCCCGGTTCGAATCCGGGCGCCCCGACCAGTTTAGGAGATATTGAATATGCGGGCTCGTATCTATCTGCCGCCGAAATCCGCCATGCAGTCGGGCTTGGCTCGCACGCATCGCTGGTTGTTTGAGTATGAGCCGGAGCGGCAGAAAATCCGCGACCCGCTGATGGGGTGGACCGGCTCCGACGACATGCGCCAGCAGATCAAGCTCAGCTTTGAGACATGCGAGGCCGCGATTGCTTACGCCGAGGCACATAACATCCCATATGACGTGGAAATTTCCCCCGCGCATGTGAAGAAGCCGAAAGCCTACGCCGATAATTTCAGGGCTGACCGCAAGCAAAACTGGACGCATTGAAGGCGCCGGGCTACCAGGAACGCGGCTCGCGCCCTTAGCTCAGTAGGATAGAGCACGAGACTTCTAATCTTGAGGCCGGTGGTTCGAATCCACCAGGGCGCGCCAATTTTTCAATGGGTTAGCAGGCGTCCGACGGGTGGTTTTACACTCGCCAAAAAGCGGTTTTACAATCAGCGCCGCGTTTTGTTCTCGAGCCTCGCGATAGCCGTGGTCGCCAGGGTCTCCTGGCGGGCTTGGTCGGTGTACCGGCTGACCATGCTTAGGCTCTTGTGGCCTGTGACGGCGGCAATCTCGTGCGGGCTGCATCCGGCCTCTGCCAGGCGCACCGCAGCGCTGTGGCGCAAACCATGAAAATGAAGATCGTCAGGCAGACCGAGCGCGTCGCGCGCGGCGGCAAAGCTCTTTTTGAAGTGGTCTGACTTCCAGGCATGGCCATCCCGCCGGGTGCAAATCACCACGGCCCGCCGCTCGGTGGCATCCAGGGCGGTCCTGAGTTCCGGTCGCACGGGGACGACGACTCGCGCCCCCGTTTTGCTCTGCGCTGATACGGTTATGGCCCTGCCATCGTAGGCACTCCACGGCAGCGTCAGGATGTCACCAAGGCGCTGACCAGTGTGGAGCGCCAGCAGCACGGGGAGATCCGCGCCATGGCGGCGGCATTGTGCGCCTTCGTGCATCTGAACCGCTTCGGCCAGAGGGTGAACGCCGCTCAGCTGATCGGGGCTTATCCTGATGTGTTCGCGCCGGAGGAGCTGGACCAGTATCCGGTCTGGCGTGTGGAGTGGCAGCAGGTCGGG
>JAQUAC010000181.1:3264-5283 GCA_028687415.1 Acidocella sp.
AGGTCGGGCATTTTGGGGCGTCGGTGTGGGGGGAGTTCAGCCAGGGCAGCGTGCCCGGCGAGCTGCTGTCCGGCGATGGTTCGGGCAATGCGGCGGCTTATCAGCCCGTGCTGCCGTGATGTGGGCGCTCTCTGAGCTGGGGCGCCTGGTGGCGCAGATGATCCGGGTGGGCATTGTCAAATCCGTCGACCTCTCCGATGCCGCGCGGCCGGTCTGCGTGGTGACCAGCGGTGGGCTGGATACGCCGCCCTTGCCCTGGCTCGCCCCGCGCGCGGGCCATGATGCGGAGTTCTGGTGCCCGGAGGCGGGGGAGCAGGCGGTGGTGTTCTGCCCGCTGGGTGATCCGGCCCAGGGGTTTGTGCTGCTGGGGCTGTTCCAGGAGGCGCATCCGGCGCCGGGGGGCAGCCCCAATGTGCATGTGCGGCGGTATAAGGATGGGGCGATGGTGCAATATGACCGGGCGGCGCATGCCTACAGCATTGAGATCCCGGCCGGGGGCAGCATTGCCTTCCGTGTGGGGGCTGCCAGCTTGGTCATGCGGGAGGATGGTATCGACGTCACCGGCGGCGATATCACGGTCAATGGCATCGGTGTGGTGGCCCATCATCACACTGATTCGCGCAATGGCGCCACCAGCCCGGCCGAGGCGTAGGGGCTGAACGAACGACCTAAAGGGCCGCTTTGCGCCCTTTATGGTCATTCTCGGCGCTGTGCCTCTTTTCCGAGAGCAGCCATTCGGCGGCATCTGGTCCGTTGGGCGAAGGTGAATGCGCGTACGCGACGCTGCCGCTTCCATCGCCTGCCGAACAGCATTTTTTGGCGCGATAGGGTTGAAGATAACGCATAATTGGTGTTTGACTTGTACTTGATCGGTTGAGGCAACTGAGCAGGTAAGGTATCATGCAACATCAAAAAGTCAAACAGATATCAAATTGGCCTGTCCTGGATCAAGCAACCAAGGTGATCGCAGACGGGAAGCAACTGCCGCCTTCAATTTTTACCGCAATCGCCGATCGTCTGCGAACCGCAATCGAAGCCCCGGATGCTGCACGAGTCCAGACTGCAGCGGAGTTGCTTGAGCGCTTCTACCGAGAGGCCGTCGCCAAGGCTCCGGTCGCGGTTCAGGCGGCGTCACGCGGCGAGGATAGCAGCGATCTTGCTACAACCTACGCGCTAGGTAAGTTTGCGTTCGCGCAATTGCTTGCAGCTCGCATTGCTGATACGCGCGCCGATGGTCGGTTCATTGATCACATACGTGACGAGCGATACTTGCCCTATATCCAGGCGCTCTTCGCCGCACCGCTCAACGTGTCTGCGCTCAGCGAGAAGACCGGCAAGCGAATCGAGACGGTGAGCCGCAAACTCGTCGTGTTGCGTGGGCTCGGCATCGTCACCGCACGTAAGCATGGCAATGTTGTGGTCAACATGCTCACCCCCGCAGCGGTGGCAACACTAGAAGAGCTCGGTCTTTCACCAGCCCAGGAGGTTGCTTCAGTGATCAGAGCCTCGGGGGCGCGGTCTGAGATAGAGAGGCGGCAAATTATGCTATCGCCACATATGCGGAAAATTCAGAAATTTTCTTCAAACTGCGGAGGGCATTATGGCCGGCAGAATGCGGCCTGAGGGCAAAATCACTACTTTTTTTTCCTTCAAAGGCGGTGTTGGCCGGACAATGGCAGTTGCCAATGTCGGCTTCATTGCGGCCATGGCGGGAAAGCGCGTGCTGCTGATGGACTGGGATCTAGAAGCACCGGGCCTGCCAGTCTATTTCCGTGGTATCACCGAGCATGAAGCCGCCAGCACCATCCGCAAAGCGCCCGGCATATTGGATTTGTTTACCGAATGGCGTGACACACTGATCGACGCAAGTAAGCCGGAGCAGGTATCCTCTATCTTCAAGCGTTTCGTGAGTGGGGAGCCATTTAAAAATTGTACCTGTCCGCTGCTGCCCCGGTCGTGGCTACCCAAGAACGCCAAATTCGACATCATCGGCGCGGGATCAGCCATGATCGGCGGAAG
>JAQUAC010000182.1 GCA_028687415.1 Acidocella sp.
TTACTGTCTGGCTGCCGGGGGCGAGCCGGTAGGAAAACTCGCTCTGGCGGTCATTCAGGGGGCTCACATACTTAACGTAAGCTCCGCGCCGGTTCTTGAAAAACACGCTGACTGCCTCACCGGCGTGAGGTTTCTAACCGCCTCTAAGCGGTGCTACTCCAGCGCCACCGTTACCGGCACATGGTCCGATGGCTGGGGCTTGGCGCGCTCGTCCTTGTGGATGGTGACCGAGATCAGCCGCTCCGCCAGACGTGGGGAGAGCAAAGCGTGGTCGATGCGCAGGCCGGAATTACGGTCCCAGGCGCCGGCCTGATAGTCCCAGAAGGTGTAGAGCGTCTCGCGCGGGTGCAGGGCGCGCGTTGCCTCGGTCAGGCCCGTGTAGAGGAGCGCGTTATAGGCGGCGCGGGTTTCCGGGCGGATCAGCGCGTCATTCGCGGGTAAGGCGCGGGGGGCGAAATCGGCGTCGGTAGGGCAGACATTGTAGTCGCCCGCCAGGATGAAATCCGTGTCCGCATCCAGCAGCGCCAGGGCATGCTGGCGCAGGTTCTCCATCCATTCCAGCTTGTAGGCATAGCCCGCCTCGCCGCCGGAATTGCCGTTGGGCAGATACAACCCGCCAATATTCATGCCGTGGGCACGGATTTCCACGTAGCGGGAATGCGCGTCCGCCTCCGTCATGCCCGGCAGCTTGCGGAGGGTAACCTCCACCGGCTTGCGGTGCAGAATGGCGACGCCGTTATAACTCTTCTGCCCCACCACTACGGCGTCGTAGCCGAGGTTTTTGAAAGCGAGGGCGGGGAACTGGTGCTCCTCGCACTTGATCTCTTGCAGGAGCAGATAATCGGGCTGCTCACGGGCCAGGAAATCCGCGACATGGGACTCGCGCGTACGGACGGAATTAACATTCCACGTCGTAACCTTAATCAACGGAGAACGACGTCCCGCAGCCGCAGGAGGCGGTGGCATTGGGGTTCTTCACCAGAAAATGCGCGCCCATCAGGCTGTCCTTGAAGTCCAGCTCCGCTCCGGCCAGGAAGTCCTGGCTCACCGGGTCCACATACACGGTGGCTTTCCCGGTTTCGAGGACGAGATCATCCGGGTTTTGCGTCGCCGTGAGGTCGAATTTGTATTGCAGCCCGGAGCAGCCGCCCGCCAGCACCTCCACGCGCAGGGCGCGAGCGCTGGGGTCATCGGCAAGAATCTCCGCCACGCGGGCGGCGGCGGCGGGGGAGATGCTGAAGGAGGTCTGGGTCATGGTTGATATATAGCGTCGCGGGGCCTTGGAGGGTAGGGCGCGGATGGGCTAAGCCTCCCCGCATGATAAAAGCCCCCTATGCGGTGCAGGCGGAGGAGAGCCGTGGCCGCCAGCACAGCCAGATACGCTCGGATGACCGCAGCCCCTATCAGCGCGACCGCGACCGCGTGGTGCACTGCTCGGCCTTCCGCAAGCTGCAATATAAGACTCAGGTGTTCGTCACGCGCGAGGGGGATTTCTACCGCACGCGGCTGACCCATAGCCTGGAGGTGGCGCAGATTGCCCGCTCCATCGCCCGCGCTTTGGGGTTTGACGAGGACCTGACCGAATGCTTGGCGCTGGCGCATGATCTCGGCCATCCGCCTTTCGGCCATGCGGGCGAGCGCGGGCTGAACGAGGCGCTGAAGGAATTCGGTGGGTTCGACCATAATGACCAGAGCTTCCGCGTGGTGACGCTGCTGGAGCAGCGCTACGCGGCGTTCGACGGGCTGAACCTGAGCTGGGAGGCGCTGGAGGGGCTGGCCAAGCATAACGGCCCGCTGCGCAACCCGCCGCCGACCATCGCGGCATTTGACGACGCCATGCCGTTGGACCTGCACCGTCAGACCTCCGCCGAGGCGCAGGTGGCGGCGTTTGCCGACGACATCGCCTACAACACCCATGATCTGGATGACGGGCTGCGCGCCGGGCTGTTCGAGTTCGAGGATATTCTGCCCCTGCCGGTCATTGGCGATCTGGTGCGCGGCGCCCAGGTGCTGACCAGCGCCAAGAATCGCGTCCGTCATGAGCTGAGCCGTGCCGTCATCAATACATTGGTGCATGATGCGCTGGCGGAGAGCGCCAAGCGCATCGAGGCTCTGGCGCCGCGTAGCGCCGAGGATATCCGCGCCGCCGCCGGTCCGGTAATTGGCTTTTCGGATGAGATGCTGGCGGCCAACAAGGCGCTGAAGAAGTTCCTGTTTACCCGCATGTACCGGCACTGGCGCGTCAACCGCCAGACGCATAAGGCCGAGCATGTGACCAAGGTCCTGGCCACGCTGCTGCTCCAGCATCCCGGCTTGCTGCCCGGCGAGTGGCGCGAGCGCGCCGGGCGGGGCGAGACGCCCCAGGCCGCCGCCGTGGTGCGCGACTATGTGGCCGGCATGACCGACCGCTACGCGCTGGACGAGTTTTCCAAATTGACCGACCCTTCGGTCCCTGCCTGAAGAGAGTTACATGACCGAACAGAATCTTTTTGCCGTGGTGCGCAGCTTTGTGTTGCAGGACCTCGCCGCCCTGGTGCCCGGCTTGCCGGAAGAGGTGCTGGCCCGCGTGGAGGTGACGCCGACCAAGGACGCCGCGCATGGCGACATGGCGAGCAATGCCGCGATGATCGCAGCCAAGCCGGCGGGCAAGAACCCGCGTGAGCTGGCAGCCGGGCTGGTGGCGGCACTTTCCGGGCGCCCCGGCATCGCCAAGGCCGAGGCCGCAGGGCCGGGCTTTGTGAACATCATGCTCGACCAGGCGCTGTTGCAGGCGCAATTGCCGGTGATTCTGGCGGCGGGCGAGGCTTATGGCCAGGGGCTGCCGCGCGGGGCCAAGGTGAATGTGGAGTACGTCTCCGCCAACCCCACCGGGCCGCTGCATGTGGGGCATTGCCGTGGGGCCGTGGTGGGCGACGCGCTGGCCAATCTGCTGGCCAAGGCCGGGCATGACGTGACCAAGGAATTCTACATCAACGATGCCGGGGCGCAGGTCATCGCCCTCGCGCGCTCGGTGTATGTGCGTTACTTGGAGGCGCTGAAGCTCTCGCCGCAGGCGTATATCGAGACCGTGCAGGGCGGCATGCAGTATGGCGGGGCATATCTCATCCCCGTGGGCGAGGCGCTGGCGGTGCAATATGGCGACCGCTTCGCTGAGATGCCGGAGGCTGAGTGGCTCGACATTTTCCGCGACTTCGCGGTGGCCAAGATGCTGGATCTGATCCGCGAGGACCTCGCCGCGCTGGGTGTGGTGCATGACGTGTTTTCCTCCGAGCGCGCGCTGGTGCAGAGCGGCGGCGTGGCGCGTGGCTTGGCCAGCCTGCTGGAGCAGGGGCTGATCTACCGGGGTGTTCTGGAGCCGCCCAAGGGCAAGACGCCGGATGATTGGGAGCCGCGCGAGCAGGAGCTGTTCCGCGCCACCCAGTTTGGTGACGACGTGGACCGGCCCATCGCCAAATCCGACGGCTCATACACCTATTTCGCCAACGACATCGCCTACCATGCTGACAAGATGGCGCGCGGCTTCAATGCCATGATCGACGTGTGGGGTGCCGACCATGGCGGCTACGTGAAGCGCATGCAGGCGGCGGTGAAGGCGCTCTCCGCTGGCCGCCCGGCGCGGCTGGACGTGGTGCTGTGCCAGATCGTGCGCGTGATGAAGGACGGCGAGCCGGTAAAAATGTCCAAGCGCGCGGGCACGTTCGTGGAGCTGCGTGACCTTATTGACGAGGTAGGGCCGGATGCCGTGCGCTTCATCATGCTGATGCGCAAATCCGACGCGCAGATGGATTTCGACCTCAACGCCGCCGTGGCGCAGACGCGCGACAACCCGGTGTTCTACGTGCAGTATGCGCATGCGCGCTGCCGCTCCGTGCTGCGCGCGGCGGCTTCGGTGGCCAGCCCGGCGGCGGTGCTGGCCTCGCTTACCGCGCCGGAGGAGATGGCGATGATCCGGCGGTTGATGGCTTGGCCGCGTTTGGTGGAGCAGGCCGCCGAGGCGCGCGAACCGCACCGCGTGGCGTTCTTCCTGTATGAGCTGGCTGGGGATTTCCATGCGTTGTGGAATGCCGGGCGGGAGAATGCGTCCCTGCGCTTCCTGCAGGAGGATAAGCCGGAGGAGACAGCGGCGCGGATTGCGCTTGTCGAGGCCACGGCGATTGTGCTCCGCTCGGGCCTTGCCGTGCTGGGTGTTAAGCCTGTCGAAGAGATGAGGTAGGATTGGAGCCTGAGGACGATTTTCTCTACCGCCCGCAGCGGGAGAGGGGGCAGAGGCTGGACCCCGCCATCCGGCGCATGGCGCTGGGGGCGGGCGGGTTGTCGCTGCTTGTCATTGTGGTGGCGCTGGGGTGGAGTGGCATCCATGCCGGGGGCTTCGGCCCGCCGCCGGTAATCACTGCGCCAACGACGGCGCTGCGCGTGGTCCCGGCGGACCCGGGCGGGCTGGAAGTGCCCGGGGCGAATGTGCCCATCATGTCTGGGCAGACCTCCTCCGGTGCGCCTCAGCTTGCCCCCGCCGCTGCCGCGCCGGCGCTGGCGTTGTTGAATCAGGCGGCTGGGGTGAACCAGCCCGCGCCTGCGCCCGTTCCGGCACCTGCCACAGCGCCCGGACCTGTGCCGGCGGCAACACCGGCTGCCGCGGTTGCGGCATCCGCCGCCGCGCCGCCGCCAGCCAAGGTGTCCAGCGGCCCGATAGGTGTGCAGCTTGCCGCCACGGCGGATGAGGCGGGCGCTCAGGCGGTGTGGGCACAGTTGAAGAAGAAATTCCCTGACCTGCTGTCCGGTAAATCGCCGGACATCATCCCTGCCGTGGTCAACGGGCATAGTGTGTGGCGATTGCGCCTCTCCGGCCTGGGTGATGCCGATGCGGCGAAGGCCTTTTGCGCCAAGCTGACGGCCAACGGCGCGGCTTGCATGGTGGCGGCGTTTTGAAACCCGCCATGCTGGGTATTGCCGGGGCCCGCCTCTCGGCTGATGAGCGCGCGCTGTTCCTGGCGCATCGCCCATGCGGGGTGATTTTGTTCGGGCGTAATATTCAGGATCCGTCACAGCTGGCTGATCTTATTGCTGAATTGCGGGAGGCTCTGCCGCAGGGCGCGCATATTGCCGTGGATCAGGAGGGCGGGCGTGTGGCGCGGCTGCGGCCCCCGCACTGGCAGGCTTTGCCGCCTGCCGGGAGCCTATGCACGCCGGAGGAAGCCTTCGCGCATGGCCGTGCTTTGGGCGCGATGGTGAAGGCGGCGGGGTTCACCATGACCGCTGCCCCGGTGCTGGATCTGCGCGTGCCT
>JAQUAC010000183.1 GCA_028687415.1 Acidocella sp.
CCCGCGCCTCGCAGCCGAAGCCGTGCTGGGCGCCGGGGTATACGAACACGTCCAGCCCTGGCTGCGCGGCGCGGATGGCCTCCACATCGCTCAGTGGAATGCTCTTGTCATATTCGCCAAAATGCATCTGCACCGGGGAGTTTGGTACATTGTCCTTCTGTGCCGCGATGCCCGCGCCGTACCAGCAGGAGGCCGCCCAGAAGCTCGTGGTTTTGGTCGCGGCCAGCCAGGCGAGCGTGCCGCCCCAGCAATAGCCAATAATACCCACGGGCTTGCCGTTGAACGCCGCCGCCGTGGCTTCCAGGTCCAGCAGCGTCTGCGCCTCGGGGATTTTTGCTCGCAGCGTGGCGCCGCACTGGATATCCGCAGGCTCGTAGCCCAGCTCCACATGGGGCTCAGCGCGGTCGAACAAAGCCGGGCACAGCACCCGGTAGCCGTATCCGGCCAGACGCTCGGAGACGGCGCGCATATGCGCGTTCACGCCAAAGATCTCCTGCACCACCACCAGCCCGCGCGGGGCGTTCGCATTGCCGGCCTCGAACACATCGAACTCATGGCCGTCGGCGGCGGTCAGTTTCATCATTGGCGTTGTCTCCCGGGGTAAAATGTCAGCGCTGCGCGTAGGCCGCGAAGTCCCGCGTCAGCACCTCATAGATGTCCCGCTTGAACGCAACCGCAAGCCCCGGCAGCTCGGCCAGGGGCACCCATTTCCAATCCTCGAACTCGGGATGCGGGTCGGCGTCCAGCCGGATATCCTCATCCCCACCCAGGAATTTCAGCGCGAACCATTTCTGCCGCTGGCCCCGATACTTGCCGCCCCAGGCCATGCCCAGCAACTCCGCCGGCAGATCGTATTCCAGCCAGCCCGGCATCTCGCCCAGAATCTCGGCCTTGGCGGTGCCGATTTCCTCCTCCAGCTCCCGGAAGACGGCGACATGCGGGTCTTCCCCCTTGTCGATTCCGCCTTGCGGCAGCTGCCACGCACCGGGGAAGCCCTTGCGCTTGCCCACGAACACACGCCCATCCGGCCCGAACAGCACGGCGCCCACGTTCAGCCGGTACGGTAACGGCAAGCCATCAGCCATGATTACGCTCCGTGGCTAGTTGGACGAGGCCACGGTGCGGACCGGGGTCATGTCTGCAATGAGTTTAAGGGCCATTTGCAGCTGGAAGTCAGTGGCGGGCTTGGCGGAGTCGAAGGCTGGCCAAGTGGCGGGGGGCTTACTGGGGATGCTGGCGGCCACGGCGGGCAGAGGCGGTGCCGGCGGCAGCGGCATGTTGTTCTGGCCCGTGGGGTTGGTGAAGGAGTTCAGCAGATTGGTTTCACGCAGTTGAGCGAAGGCATCGTCCGGCGTGGCGGTGTCGCTCACGGTCACGTCGGGGGTGACGCCATAGCCTTGGATGGATTTACCCGAGGGGGTGAAATATAGCGCCGTGGTCAGGCGCAGCGCCCCGGCATTATCGATGGGCATGATGGTCTGCACCGAGCCCTTGCCGAAGGTTTTGGTCCCCAGCACCAAGGCGCGGCGGTTTTGCTGCAGCGCGGCGGTGACGATCTCCGCCGCCGAGGCGGTGCCGGCATTGGTGAGGATGACGATCGGCGCGCCGTTGGTGATATCGCCGTCCTGCGCGTACCACACTTGGTCGTCCTGGCTGTGGCGGCCATGGGTGGAGACAATCTCGCCGGTGTTCAGGAAATCGTCGCTTACCGCCACGGCCTGGTCCAGCAGCCCGCCCGGATTGTCGCGCAGGTCCAGAATATAGCCGTGCAGGTTGCCGTGGGCCTGCTTCATCAGCTGGGCCACGGCGTTGCGGATGTGCTGGTCGCCGTTTTCGTCGAAGCTGTCCAGCCGGATATAGCCGACCGGGCCGGCGGAGGAGGTGAGGAGCTTGCTCTTCACGTCCTGGATTTTGATGATCTCGCGAGTGAGGGTGACGTGCACCGGGGTGGTGACGCCGTTGCGCTTGATGGTCAGGGTGATTTTCGTGCCGGCCGGGCCGCGCATCTTCGTCACGGCGTCGTCCAGGGCCAAGCCTTGAGTGGACTGGCCATTGATTTCCACGATGATGTCGCCGGGCTTGATGCCAGCGCGGGCACCGGGCGTGTCGTCGATGGGGGAGATGACTTTCAGTAGCCCGCTGGTTTGCGTGACTTCCAGCCCCAGCCCGCCGAACTGCCCGGTGGTTTGCACCTGCATGTCAGCATATTGCTGCGCGTTCATGTAGCTGGAATGTGGGTCCAGCCCGGACAGCATGCCGTTCACGGCATTATAGACCAGCTTATCCGAGGGCGGGTCCACGACGTAATTTTGTTTCACCTGGGTCAGTATGTCCCCAAACAGCGAGAGCTGCTGATAGGTGCTGTTATCCGGTGCGGCCTGGCCCATGGCGCGCGAAAGCGGTTGTGCCACCGTACCCAGCGCCAGCCCCGCCATGAAAATTCCGCTCAGCATCAAACCGCTACGCAAACGCATACGTCAATTCCTTAGATTCAAACCGGATCGCTCCAGGGGTATTAGATAGCATCCGGCCGGGATTATCCAGAGCTTCTACCGGCAAGCCATGCGGCGGGGTCCACTGGCGTGCCGTTTTGCCGGAGTTCCACATATAGCACGGGCTGGCGGGTGGGAGCGGAGGCATCGTAACCTTGCATGCTGCCCACCGGCTGACCATGGGCCAAACGCTGGCCTTGAGCCACGTCCAGATGACTCATGCCTGCCAGTACGACGCTGGTGCCGCCGCCGCAATCGGCGATGATCATGAGGCCGTAGGCGGGGAAGGGGCCGGCGAACATTACCGTGCCGGCGCAGGGGGTGACGACGCGCGCCCCCGCCGCCGCGCCGTAGCTGATGCCTTGCGCAGGGCCGGCCAGGGTGGCGGCGCCGAAGCGCTGGATGATATGCCCCGCCACCGGCGCGCCGCCCGTACCCGCCTTCAAATTCACCGGCGTGGCGGCCTTGGGGACGAGATTCTGCACCGCTTGGTTCAGCGTATCCAGCTTGTGCTGTGCCGCCAGGGCCTGGGCGGCCTCTGCCGCGACCGTGTCTGCATCAGCCATTTCGGCGGCGTGCGCGGCGGAGATCTGCGCTGTCAGTGCGGCTTCGGCGCTTTGCTGCGCGGCGGCGCTGGCGGCGAGTTTCGTCTGGCTGGCCTGCGCCGCGGCGATGAGTTGGGTAAGATGCACGCTCTGTGTCTGTACCGCCTGCGCCTGGGTGGCGATGGCGGCGGCAATGCCCTGCATGATGGCGATGCCGCGCACCGCGTCCTCTGGCGGCATGGGGGCGGTCAGCAGCGTGGCGGCGGGCGCGGCGGAGAGCCGCTGCATCACCGGCAGCAGTTTCGCCAGCGCGGCCTCAGCCTGGGCAAGCTGCTGAGCCGCTATACCCTGTGCCGCTTGCAGGCTGGCAAGCTGGGCGCTGTCTTGCGCGGTCTGGTCCTCCAGGCTGCGCAAGGCCGCCGCCGCCTGCACCTGCTGCTCGGCGAGCAGCGCCGCTTTGGCGGAAACTTCCCGCTGGTGCTGGCGTGCAGCCGCCGCCGCCTGGGTATGCGCGCGCAGGGCTGCTTGCGCGTCACGCTTCGCATCCGCCTGGGCTAAAGCCGGGGCGGTGAGCAACGCCAGGCAGAGGGCGGTGCGGAGCTTCAAGTGTAGAGAGATGTCCCGGTCATAGCCGCGGGTTTGGGCAGGTCCATCAGCGCCAGCAGGGTGGGGGCCAGATCGGCCAGGATCCCGTCATGCAGCTTGATGCCCTCCGGCCCGCCGGCGCAGAACACCGGCACCGGGTTGGTGGTGTGGGCGGTGTGCGGAATGCCGGTGTCCGGATCGCGCATCATCTCGCAATTGCCGTGGTCGGCGGTAACGAGCATGGCCCCGCCCTGGGCGGCAATGGCGTCGGCGATGGCGCCGAGCCCCTTATCCACTGCCTCCACCGCCTTGATGGCGGCGGCGAGCACGCCGCTATGACCCACCATGTCCGGATTGGCGAAGTTCAACACGATGAGGTCGTATTTGCCGGAATTGATGGCGTCCACGGCCTTTTGCGTCAGCTCCGGCGCGGACATTTCCGGCTGGAGGTCATAGGTGGCCACCTTCGGCGAGGGCACGAGCACGCGGTCTTCGCCGGGGAAGGGGGCTTCGATGCCGCCATTGAAGAAATAGGTGACGTGCGGATATTTCTCCGTCTCCGCCATGCGGATCTGCTTCAGCCCCTTGGCGGAGACGATCTGCCCCAGCAGATCCTCTAGCCGCTCGGGAGCAAAGAGCGTGGTCATAAAGGGGGCCAGCGCGTCCGAATAGGCGGTCATGCCCACGGCGCCCACCAGCTTGGGCTGCGTGACGGTAAAGCCGGTGAAGCTGGGGTCGAGCAGGGCGGTGAGGATTTCGCGCACACGGTCGGCGCGGAAATTGGCGCAGAGCACGGCGTCGCCATCCCGAACCCCGGCGTAATCGCCGATCACGGCGGGCTTGATGAACTCATCGCTGACACCGGCCTTGTAGCTGGCCTCGATGGCGGCTTCCGGCGTCGAAAAATGCTCGCCCTTGGCCTGGGTCAGCAGGTCGTAGCCCAGCTGCACGCGCTCCCAGCGCTTGTCGCGGTCCATGGCGTAGTAGCGGCCCACCAGCGTGCCAATCTTGGCGGTGTTGCCAAGTGCGGCGCGGAAGGCGGTGACGTATTCCAACGCCGATTCCGGCGGGGTGTCACGCCCGTCCGTCCAGATATGCACGGTAACGGGAATACCCGCCGCATGCAGAATCTTTGCCAGGCCGACGATATGGTCCTGGTGCGAATGCACGCCGCCTGGCGAGACGAGGCCCAGTAGATGCGCCGTGCCGCCGGAGGCTTTCAGGGAGGCGATGAACTTGCCCAGTACCGGATTGGCGGCAAGGGAGCCGTCTTCAAATGCGGTGTCGATGCGCGGTAGCTCCTGCATCACCACGCGCCCGGCGCCGATGTTGAGGTGCCCGACCTCGGAATTGCCCATCTGCCCTTGCGGCAGGCCGACGACGCGCCCGGACGTATGCAGGAACGCATGCGGAGAATTGGCCCAGAGACGGTCGAAATTGGGCTTGTTGGCAAGCGCCACGGCGTTGTCTTCCCGGTTTTCGCTCCAGCCGAAGCCATCCAGGATAACGAGCATGACGGGTCTCTTGGGCATTTCTGGTCCTTACAAAGCGGTATACGCAGCCACTATTAAGGCAAAATGCCCCCCAGACCCAAGGGGGCGCTTTGCGGTGCGGGGTATGCGCCGGCTCTATGCCGCCAG
>JAQUAC010000184.1 GCA_028687415.1 Acidocella sp.
GCCTTCCTCCCATCCGGGCAGGAATACTGTGTCGAACTCCAGCCCTTTGGCGCCGTGCAGGGTCATCATTGAGAGCTTGGCCCCGTTGTCCTGCTCATCCACTTCGGTCACCAGCGCCACGTGCTCCAGAAATGCCGGCAGCGTCTCGAAATCTGCCAGCGCACGCACGAGCTCCTTAAGGTTCTCCAGCCGCCCCGGCGCATCCGGTGATTTGTCAGCCTTCCACATGGCAATGTAGCCGGACTCATCCAGCACCGCCTCCAGCGCCATAACCGGGCCTTTCGCCTCCAGAATGTCCCGCCATTCGCGAAAATTCTCCAGCAGCCCGCGCAGCGTGTCACGTAGCTTGCCCTTGTACCCCCCCTCGGCCACCAGCGTCTCCGTGGCGGCATAGAGCGGCACCCCAGCCGCCCGCGCGGTCTCATGCATTGTGCGCAGCGCGCTTTCGCCCACGCCTCGCTTGGGCAGGTTGACGATGCGCTCATAGGCCAGATCGTCCGTCGGCTGCGCCAGTACGCGCAAATAGGCGATGGCGTCGCGAATTTCAGCCCGCTCATAGAAACGTAACCCGCCGATAATGCGGTACGGTATCCCCAGCGTCAGCAGCCGTTCTTCAAAGGCGCGGGTCTGGAACCCGGCGCGCACCAGAATCGCCATCTCCGCCAGTGAGTGCCCGGTACGCATCAGCGAATCCACGCGCCCCCCCACCATGCGGGCCTCTTCCTCTGAATCCCAAAGCGCGACGATCTCGACCTTCTCGCCCTCGGAATTGCTGCGCCCGGCGTGCAGGGTTTTACCCAGCCGCCCTTCGTTATGCGCGATAAGATGCGAGGCCGCCGCCAGAATCGGCGCGGTGGAGCGGTAATTCGCCTCCAGCCGGATGATCTTCGCGCCCGGAAAATCCCGCTCGAATTTCAGGATGTTCTCGATCTCCGCACCGCGCCAGGAATAGATGCTCTGATCGTCATCGCCCACGCAGCAGATATTCTTGTGCCCCTGCGCCAGCAGCCGCAGCCAGCAATACTGTACCAGATTCGTGTCCTGGTACTCGTCCACCAGAATGTAGCGGAACATACGGTGATAGGTCGCCAGCACCTCCGGGTCGGTCTTCAGCAGATGCACGGTGAGCAGGATCAGATCGCCGAAATCCGTGGCGTTCAGCGCGCGCAGGCGGTCCTGATACGCCTGGTACAGCGCCACGGCCTTGCCGTTGGCGAAATCGGTCGACTCGCTTGCCGGAATTTCGCCGGGCAGGAAACCCTTGTCCTTCCAGCGCTGGATCTGCGCCATCAGCGCGTTCGGCGGCCAGCGCTTCAAATCCAGCCGCGCCGCCTCCATCACTTGCTTCAGCAACCGGAGCTGGTCGTCTGTGTCCAGAATGGAGAAATTGCTCGTCAGCCCCACGCGCTCGGCGAAGCGCCGCAGCATGCGGGCGCAGAGCGCGTGGAACGTGCCCAGCCACATCCCCTCTACCGGCTGTCCGAGCAGCTTCGCCAACCGTTCGCGCATTTCCCGCGCTGCTTTGTTGGTGAAGGTCACGGTCAGAATCTGGTTCGGGAAGGCGCGCTTGCTCAGCAGAATATGTGCAAAGCGCGTCGTCAGCACCCGCGTCTTGCCCGTGCCGGCACCCGCCAGCACCAGCACCGGCCCTTCGGTCGTCTCAACGGCCTCGCGTTGCGCCTGGTTCAGACCATCGAGATAACTGGTCATTCGCTTTGCGGCTGCGGCTTCACGCCCAGGATGCGCGAAATGGCGTAGACCAGATCAGGGCGGTTCAGCGTATAGAAGTGGAATTCATCGATCCCGTTGGCCTGCAGCACGCGCACTTGCTCGGCCGTCGTCGCCGCCGCCACCATACGCCTGGTTTCGGCGTCATCGTCCAGACCATCGAACAGCTCGGCCATCCATTTCGGCATGGAGGTGCCGCAGGCGGCGCAGAAATTGGCGGCCTGTTTAAAATTGGTGACCGGCATGATCCCCGGTACGATCGGCGCCTTGATCCCCGCCGCCAGAGCGCGGTCCAGAAAGCGGAGAAAGACGTCGTTATCGAAGAATACCTGGGTGATCGCCCGCGTGGCCCCGGCATCCAACTTGCGCTTGAGGTTGTCCAGATCCGCTTCCGGGCTTGGTGCCTGCGGGTGCGTCTCCGGGTAGGCCGCCACCGTGATCTCGAAATCCGCGATGCGTTTCAGCCCGGCTACCAGATCTGCGGCAAAAGCATAGCCGCCAGGATGAGGCGCATAGCTCTCGCCATTCGGCGCATCGCCACGTAGGGCCACGATGTGCTTCACCCCCGCATCCCAATAGCGCCGTGCCACCTCGTCCACAGCCTCCCGCGTTGCTCCCACGCATGTGAGGTGCGCGGCCGGGGTGAGGTCGGTTTCCTGCACGATGCGCAGCACGGTGGCATGCGTGCGCTCCTGTGTGCTGCCGCCAGCGCCATAGGTTACGGAAACAAAATTTGGCCGCAGCGTGGCTAGGCGCTGGATGCACGCCCAAAGTTGCGTCTCCAGCGCTGGCGTCTTCGGCGGGAAAAACTCGAAGGAGATGGCGGGCGGCGCCGCGCCCTCGCGCACCGGCAGCGGCGCGATGCGCTCGCCCGTGGCCCAGCGTTCCAGGATGTCGCGGCTAGGGGAATGGGTCATTGTCTCGGCTCTAATTATAATTTTAGAGCGCAATTCGCGGGCCAGGACAAACCGGGAACGCCTCCTGGTCCGATCGCACTCTGAGCGGCGTTACGTGACAGCCCGGACGGAATTCCGCAAGAGCTAACTGGCGTTTGGCGAAGCCGCCAGCCCGCCGGGTATGACCGTATAGCTGTGGCATCCAGATTGAAGGCGGAGTAGTGAAATATTACATACGGCTACAAGCGCGCTCCACAAGGGCGATGACGAAGGAGATTGGCAGGTGCGGTTAAAAAATATGGTGAATTTTAAGCTCAGGCTAAAGCAAAGCCTTAGCCTGGCCGCCCCTGGGCTATTGCTGGCTGGTATGCTGTCCGGCTGCGCTACTCCGCCGCCGAAATCCAGCGTCGAGGATTATCAGGCTTATAAGCAGCTCAACGATCCGCTAGAGCCAACCAATCGCGTTTTCTATAAAGTGAACAACACGCTGGACCAGTATGCCATGAAGCCCGTGGCAAAAGGCTACGTGCACATTACCACCCAGCCCATCCGAAACCATGTCAGCAATTTCGTCGCCAATATCAGCGAGCCGGAGCGTCTGGTAAACTTCATGGCCGAAGGCCAGTCGCGCGACGCCGGCACTTCGCTGGTGCGTTTCCTGCTCAATTCCACAGTCGGCATCGGTGGCATTTTCGACCCCGCCGCGGCGCTCGGCTATCCGAAAACGGATACGGATTTCGCTATGACCCTGGCGATCTGGGGCGTGCCGCCCGGTCCATACCTCTATCTACCAGTGTTCGGGCCATCTGGCGTGCGTGATGCTTTGAATTATCCGGCCGAAATGTACGCCACGCCGATGTATGCTGCGCCGGAGACCGACGCGCTGGATGATTTCGGCTATGCCGAGACCGGTCTTCACCTCATCAATTCGCGGGCCGCGTATCTGCAGCCGATCGACCAGATCCAGGCGACGGCGCTTGACCCCTATGCCACATTTCGGAGTCTTTATCGCCAATCTCGTGACTCAGAGGTCCAGCAAATATACGACCGCAACAAGCTGACGCCGCCCGACTGGGTGCAGACGCCTAAGCAATAAAAGGGTTGCTTCTGGCCGGGCCAAGCGCGGCGCGGCCAGAACGGCGTCCTTTGATTACCCGTGAATGCCGACCGACCTGAGGATTTCCGATGTATCTACGCCGCTTTGTTTTGGGCGCCGCTATTGCTGCGCCGCTGCTTGCAGCTGTGTCCGGCGCGGCATGGGCGCAAGCTGTTTCGCCGGATGAGGCGAAAACCTTCATCAATCAGTCTGGGCAACAGCTTGTGGGCATTGTCAACGGCCCCGGCAGCATGACGCAAAAAGCTAATCAACTGCGCCTGCTCGTCAACCAGATCGTCGCGGTGGACCAGGTTGGTGATTATGTGCTTGGTCGCTACATCAATGTCGCCACCCCGGCGCAGCACCAGCAATTCCAGGCACTGTTTCACCAGTTGCTCTCGTACAACATCACCTACCAGATCAAGGCTTACGAGGGCGTGAGCTTCACTGTGAACAACGTTATGCCTCAGGGGGGTGGCGTCGTGGTGGATACCACGATCACCACACCGGGCCACGCCCCGGCGGATGTCGGCTGGGTCGTGCAGGATGTGAACGGTCAGATGAAGATCATTGATGTCATCGTCGCCGGCACCTCGCTGCGCATCACCACCCGCAACGACTATGCCGCCGTGATTACCGATAATGGCGGCAATGTCTCGGCCCTGCTCTCCGCCATGCAGAACCAGATCACCAAGATCGCCTCGGCGCAGTAACCGCCGTGCCGTCGTGAAGCCGGGGGCGCGGTAAAGCGCCCCCGGTTTTTTATTGCCCGGGCGTTGCCGCGCCGGACCCGTCACCCGGCGCCTGGGCCGGAGGCGCGGGCGGGTTTTCCAGCAGATCCCAGTTCCTGGGTTGCATATCGGAGACTTTCTGGCCGTTCAGGGTAACGCCGCCAGTGCCGTAGACCGCATGAATGCTCAGGGTCTGTCCCCCGGTGGGGCTGGTGCTGAGATAGGGGGAGAGCCGCGCCTGGATATTATTCAGGCTGGCCTGAATTTGCGGATAGGCGGCGGCCAGCCCGGCGGTGAACGAGTCGAGATGGTCGGCGCTGACGTTGCCTGTGCCGGAGGGCTGCACATTCGCGTCGAATTTAACGGTTCCGTCTGCCTTGAGTATGCTGGGGCCGATGGCAAGCACGAGTCCGGCATTACCGCTGCCGCCTTGCGCCGCCCAATCATGCACGGTCTGAACGGCGAGCTTGTGCCGCGCCTCCCCCGGAGGCAGGGCGGCCAGCTTCTCTTGCAGAGCCGAAAAGTCCGGCAGCGGGCCGGAGAGCGAGAGGTTAAACGCCAGCTGGTTGATGCGGCCATTGAAGGGGATGGAGGCGATCTTGGAAAGAATCGGCGACAGCGCCAGCCCGTTGATCGTCGCGCTGGTGCTGAGGCCCGTCTGCCCCGGCCCGGCGGTGTTGTTGGTGGTCGTCGCGGCGGCCAAGTCATCAACATGTAGAATCAACAGGCTGCCGCTGCTGGCCAGGAAGTTGATGTTGCTAGCCAGCAGCTCACCGCCATCAATCGGCCAGACCGAGCGGTCGAACAG
>JAQUAC010000185.1 GCA_028687415.1 Acidocella sp.
GCATGGCCCGCCCCCCGGCCTTCACCCAAGCCCGCGCTGCGTTGCGCTACGACGATACATCGAAGCGGCTGATCCTGCCGCTGAAATATGCTGACCATACCGAGGCGGTGAAGGGGTTGGCGGAGCTGATGCGCAGGCCGGGCGAGGTGCTGCTGCAGGCGGCGAATCTTGTGGTGCCAGTGCCATTACATGTCTCGCGGTTGCGGGCGCGCAAGTTCAACCAGGCGGCGCTGCTTGCCATTGCCCTTGCCCGGCTTACCGGCCGGCCGCTTGGGGTGGACGCCCTGGTCCGTACCCGGGCCACGGCGCCGCTGGAGGGTATGGGCCGCGCCGCGCGGCAGGCGGAGTTGGCGGATGCCATCACTCTGCGCCCGGGCCTGGACGTGACGGATAAACGTGTGTTGGTCATTGACGATGTGATGACCTCCGGCGCCACGGCGAATACCTGCGCCAAGGCGTTGCTCGCCGCCGGGGCCAGACGGGTGGATGTGCTCACAGCCGCGCGCGTGGCCGATCAGCAATACGCGTAGATTGCTCTTGCATTGCTGCCGCCCTTGTTTTATTTGATGGCACGGCGAGCACCGAGATCTACACCCAGCCCTATTGCCCCTATTGCACCCGCGCCAAGGCGCTGCTGACCGAGAAGGGAGCGGCGTTCGAGGAAATCAACGCCCCCGGCGGCACCCCGGCCCGTGACGAGGCGTATAAGCGCTCCGGTGGCCGCACCTCGGTGCCGCAGATATTCATTGGCGGCCAGCATGTCGGCGGTTGCGATGATCTTTTCGCCTTGGAGCGCGCCGGCAAACTCGATCCGTTATTGGCGCAATGATCCACTATCAGCTCCGCTGCGCCACCGGGCACGAATTTGACGGCTGGTTCAAGGACAGCACCGGGTTCGAGACTCAGGCGGCTGCCGGGCTCCTCGCCTGCCCCGATTGCGGCAGCACGGCAGTCACGCGCGCGCTGATGGCGCCCAGCATTCCACGCAAGGGCCGTGAGGTGATGCCGGTGCCCGCGGCCGTGCCGGAAGCCATGCCGGTGGGTCAGCCCGCGGCGGGCGGTGTGATCCCTGATTCCGTGCGCGCGGCACTGCAAAAACTGCGCGAAGAGGTGGAGAAGAACTGCGACTATGTCGGCCATGATTTCGCGGCCGAGGCGCGGCGTATCCATAACGGTGAAACCGAGGCGCGTGGGATTTACGGCGAGAGCACTGACGATGAGGCGGAGGCGCTGGAGGAAGACGGCATCGCCTTCGCGCGCATTCCCTGGGCGCCGCGCAACGATAGCTGAACCGGTTTACGCAGCAGCAAAAGCTGTTACAGTTGCGGTATTGCAACGGAGCGAGCGATGGCCAGCGATACGTTCACTCATTCCTCCGCTAGTGGCGAGGGGGTAAAAATGCCCGCCACGCTGTTGGCGTTTCTGCGGTTATGCTTGGTGGCCGGGCTGTACAATGATGTCGCGGCCTTTGCTTTTTTGTTGATGCGCCCGCTGCATCATCCGCCTCCCGCTAATATTGCCTCCGTCTTCGCCTACCATGTGGCCGTTGCGCTCATTGCTGCCGTGATGTTCCTGCCGTGCTTGACCGTCCCCTATTGGCTGGCGCTGGCATTTGTTTATGCCCGTAACGAGTGGGCCAGGGCGGCGCTTTATGTAGGTGCCTTTGTGGTGCTGCTGATGGTGTTCGGCGCGGAGCTCAGGTTCGGGCTGTTCAACGCAATGTCTCTGTACTTGCTTGGTGCCTATGTTCTTGGCGTGTCGGCTTTGGTGTGCCTGGGGCTGCGGCCTTCGCGAGAGTTCTTGCGGGTAACGGTACCGGCTTTCGTGATGATACCGCCGCGTTATTGACGCCGCCGGGTGGTGGCGCAAAACACAAGCCATGAGTGAGATTGTTTTTTCCGCCGATGATTTCGGCCTGACTGAATCCGTGAATGAGGCTGTTGAGCAGGCTAATCTGCGTGGCGTGCTCACCCAGGCGAGCCTCATGGTTGCCGCTCCGTCGGCGGCCGATGCAGTGGCGCGGGCGAAGAAGCTGCCGAGGCTGAATGTAGGACTGCATCTGGTGCTGGTGGATGGCGATTCCATGCTCGGCCATGCCAATCTGCCGCACATCACTGGCCCGGATGGCCGTTTCTCCACCGACCAGGCCGCTCTCGGCGTCAAATACTTCTTCTCCCCCGCCGCGCGGCGTGAGCTGCGCGCCGAGATCGAGGCGCAATTCGCCGCCTTCGCCGCCACCGGCCTGAACCTGCACCATGCGGACGCGCATAAGCACATGCATCTGCACCCCACCGTGGCGGGTATGATGATCGAGGTGGGAAAGAAATACGGGCTGAAGCGCCTGCGTATCCCCGCCGAGCCGCCGCGTATCATGAAGCTCTGCGGCGAGACGCCGGGCTTTGGCGATTACGCGCTCTATGCCTGGACCCGCCTGCTGCGCGCTCAGGCGCGCGGGCTGCAAGTGCCGGATCAGGTGTTCGGCATCACTTGGTCAGGGCATATGACGCGCGAGCGCATCGAAAAACTCCTGCCCCATTTGCCGCCCGGCAGCACCGAAATCTATTTCCATCCCGCGACAACGCGGGACGCGGAACTCACTCGGCTGATGCCAGGTTATGAGCATGTGGCGGAGTTTGAGGCACTGTTGCCTCCCGCCACGTCATGAAGGCGCCGGCCATTATGGCCGCGGGCATGAAAATGTGCCCAGTTATCCCAGCTAGAAGGCCGGAATAGCCAGGTGCCAGCCAAAGCAGGGCGTAAACCGGCTTCCAGCGGTCAGCAGCGCGGAAAGCCATTGCGGCCATGCCTATGGAGTAGCCGACCAGATCGTAGAAATAGCCATAGGGGCTGATTAGACTGGCTAGGCACAATGTTGCCGCCATCCGGGCCACGGAGTCATGTGTTGGCCGACGCCACAATATCCAGGTCAGAATGAGAGCGACAGCGCCGCACGCGCCTTGCGCCCCATAGGCGGCAGCGAGGCTGGCGTTGAAACTGCGTAGCATGAAAAAGACAGTGCTGCCGGCAACAAGAAACGTCTGTTGAAATGGCGTTGTCAGCACTTGCACGGCGCTGTGCCGCCCAATGGTGAAATACCATTGCCATGCCTGCCAACCCTCCAGAATGGCGCTCAATCCGCACAGCGCCAAGACTGAAAGCCCGCAGGCCCATAAGGCGTTCACGCGCCGGGTATGCAGCAGCACGGCGGGCAGCACAAAGCCGATTGGCGGTTTGATGCAGAGCAGCCCGGCAAGGGCTCCGGCCAGCACCGGGCGGGCGGTCAGGCAGAGCAGGGCGGCGGCCAGAACTCCTCCAGTCAGCACGCCATTCTGGCCCATGACGAAATTCTGGATGGAGGCGGTACCAGCGAGCCCCAGGAGGATGCTTTTCCAGTCCAGCCCGGCCAACCTCAGCAGCCAAGCGGCTAGGCAAAGCGTCGCGATGTCCCAGACGAAAAAGCTGGTGCCCAAGGGAAGGAGTGAGGCGAGCATCGCCAGCAGGTTCATCGTCGGCGGGTAAATCCAGTCGAACTGTGTATCCCCGCTTGAGGCGAACAGATTCAGTTTGAATGTCTGCAGCAGCCAGGCCGACGGGACGATATGAATGCCCAGAATCTCCAGTCGGCTGAGCACGAGCGTTTTGCCGACATACCAGAAGCGGGCGAAATCGCCTTCCGGTAGCATTGCCGCAGCTGACATGGCGCTGGCGGGATGGCTCCACGCTTCCGCCAGCCTTCTTATACTGAAGACCAGAAACAACAGGTACAGATAGCCGATGGCGGCGAGCGGAATGAAGAGGGCAATGCGCGGCGGCGCCTTGGGGGCTGGTTTCAAGTGCGCGATATCTCCTTAGTCTTCGCGGAAAGCATAAAAAAACCCCGGCGCGAGCCGGGGTTTTTCGTGAGTGCAGAAGCTTAGCGCTTGCTGAACTGGAAGGAGCGGCGGGCCTTCGGCTTGCCGTACTTCTTACGCTCGACCATACGCGAGTCACGGGTCAGGAAGCCTGCGGCCTTCAGAATGCCGCGCAGTTCCGGCTCATAGAGCTGCAGCGCGCGGGAAATACCGTGGCGCACGGCGCCGGCCTGACCGGAGAGACCGCCACCGGTGACGGTGCAATACACGTCAAACTGGTTGTAGCGGTCAGCGACCAGGAAAGGTTGCGTGATGAGCATGCGCAGCACCGGGCGGGCGAAATAGGCCGGGGCCTTCTTGCCGTTGATCATGATCTCGCCCTTGCCGGGCTTGACCCACACGCGGGCAATCGCGTTCTTGCGGCGGCCGGTGGCGTAGGAGCGGCCCTGCGCGTCGCGCTTGGGTTCGCGCTTCGGGGCCGGAGCCTCGGCACCGGCAACGGGCAGATCCTTCAGACCGGCAAAAGCATTGGTGGTGTCGGACATGGTATCAGGCTCTCCGGTTCTTGGGGTTCAGCGCGCCGACATCCAGTGTCTTCGGCTGCTGCGCGGCGTGCGGGTGTTCCGCGCCGGCATACACATGCAAGTTCTTCATCTGCTGGCGCTGCAGCGGCCCGCGCGTAATCATGCGCTCGATCGCCTTTTCCACCACCGACTGCGGATTCTTGCCGGAGAGGCGTTCCTTGATAGAACGGCCCTTGATGCCGCCGGCATAACCGGTGTGGTAGTAGAAGATGGAGTCTTCCAGCTTCTTGCCGGTCAGCTGCACCTTCTCCGCGTTCACGATAATGATGTTATCGCCGCAATCGACATGCGGGGTGAAGGTGGGCTTGTGCTTGCCGCGCAGGCGGCCAGCAACGATGGCGGCCAAGCGGCCGAGAACCAGACCTTCGGCGTCAATCAGGACCCAGTCCTTTTTCACATCCGCCGGTTTGATGGAAAGTGTCGTTTTCATGTTTACACCCAATAAGCTCGTGGGCGGGCTTATCTGTAGTTTCGCCGTGCAAGTCAAGGGCTTTTGATTGTGGTATCATAATACCTAGCGGTCTCGCGCAGCGAATCCGCAAGGTTTTGCTCGGGTTTCCAGCCCAGGGCGAGCGCCGCGCGCGGCTCGGCGGCGAAATTTCCTGAAAGACTCTGCCACATTCCCCGCCGCCCAAGCGCCGCCGCCGCCAAGCCCAGCAGGGCAGGGGGAAAGGGTGGAAGCCATGCCCGCACGCCCAGCCCCTCGGCCAGGGCGCGCACCAAAGCGGGGGTGGAAATCGTTTCCGGATGCGCCGCCAGCACCCGCGCCGGCATTGTTTCT
>JAQUAC010000186.1 GCA_028687415.1 Acidocella sp.
GAGTGTCTCGGCGTGGTCGGCGCCAGCGGCTCGGGAAAATCAACACTTGGCCGCGCCGTGCTGCAAATTCTTCAATACGAGGGCAAGGTGCTGCTCAATGGCCAGGATTTCTCGGCCCTAAAAGGCAGCCCCCGACGCGCCCTGCGCCGCAAGCTCCAGGTGGTGTTCCAGGCCCCGCGTGAATCCATGAACCCGCGCATGCGCATCGGCGAGATCATCGCCGAGCCGCTGCTCTTGAAGGGCGGGCTTGGTAAAGCTGAAATGCGCGCCCGCGTGGAAACCCTGCTCGCCAGTGTCGGGCTGAACCCCGAAATCGCGCAACTCCTGCCCGGCACGGTCTCCGGCGGTCAGGCGCAGCGCATCGCCATTGCCCGCGCCCTGGCGGCGGAGCCGGAGCTGATCGTGCTGGACGAACCCACCTCCGCGCTGGACGTCTCCACCCAGGCGATGCTGCTGAACCTTTTGAAAGACATCGCCTTCCGCCATGCGTTGTCCTACATCCTCATCAGCCATGACTTCGCCGTCGTCAGCTACATGGCGGACCGAATCGCGGTACTGAATGCCGGGCGCATCGTCGAGATGAACGAGACCGCCGTACTCATCTCATCCCCGCAACACGACTACACCAGGGCGCTCATCGCCGCCGCCCCGCAACTGCACGCCCAAGGAGTTTCCAGCGTATGAGCGAGTTTTTCCGGCTTGTCCTGCTCACCGGCGGGTTGCTTGCCATCATGCCGGTGCTGCTTGTCGTCACGCTGAGCGTGGCCATCGAGCGGCTATATTTGCTGCAAAAAATCCTGCGCCAAGGCCGCGACATTCACAGCAAGCTGCGCCGCGTCGCCTTCGGAGATATTGCCGGGCTGCAAGCGGTGGCGGATCAGTCAACCGGCACGCTGCAAGGCCATCTCATTACCACCGCCATCGCTTCACGCGGCAAGAATGCCGAGGAGATGGAGATGCATTTGGAAGAAGAAATCCTCTCCGCCACACCGCAGATCACCCGCCGGCTCTGGATTCTCGACACCTCCGTCACCATCGCGCCGTTGCTCGGTCTGTTCGGCACCATCATCGGCATGATCCAGGCTTTTGACGTGCTCGCCACCAATGGCGGCCCCACCAAGGTCACCGGCGGCATCGCCGACGCGCTGGTCTCCACCGGCGCCGGCCTGCTCATTGCCATCATCGCCGTGTATTTCGTGAATTATTTCAATTCGCTCACGCGCCAAATCATGCATCAGCTCGACCTCATCAAGCTCATCCTCATTAACCGCATGCACGGCAAGGGGCTTGCCGCGCCCCCCGTGGCGGAGGCTTAACCCATGCGCAAGCGCCGCGACCTGCTGGAGCGCGAGAAGCCCCGGCTCGAAATCGTGCCGATGATCGACATCATGATGTTCCTGCTTGTGTTCTTCGTGATGATCGTGCTGCACATGATCCCCGATTCCGGCGTCACGCTCTCCCTCCCCGGCGCCACCACAGCGCAGCAATTACCACATACACAAGTGGTCATCGTCATCGACCAGTCAGGCAACACACATGTGCAGAATCAGACCATGACGCCGGACGCGCTGGCCGCGTATCTGCAAAACCTTAAAAACACAGACGTCATCATCGCCGGAGATAAAGGCGCGAAGCTGCAACAATTAATGTCGGTGATGGACATTGTTCGCAAGGCGGGCATCACGAATATCGGCATCGCCACCACCAATACCCCATAACCAAACCATGGCCCGCATCGCCACCCTCATACCGGTGCTGCTCGGGCTGGCGTTGTTCGCCCTTGGAGTGAAAGCGCAACTCCTGCGGCTTGCGCTTTTCCTGCATCAGGGGCTGGGTTTCACCGACCCGTACTGCACCACGGGATATTGCGACTACAGCATGTTCTGGCTCGCGGGCATCTTCGCCCATCACGGCCAAGGCGCCCTACTCTACGACCACACCCGCTACGCCGCGCTGGCCTCGCATATCCTCCCCTACCAATCCGGCTGGTGGCCCTTCGTCTACCCGCCCACAATATTGCTGCCCGCGGCACTCATCGCCAGCCTGCCTTTGGCGGCGGGGTATTACGCGCTCTCCGCCCTCACGCTCGCCGCCTCGGCATTACTGCTACGCCGCGCCAATATCCCGCGCTGGTGCATCCTCGCCGGACTCATCTCTCCCGCCGCCATGTGGAATCTCTATCTCGGCCAGTTCGGGCTGCTCTGCGGCGCGTTGCTGGCCTATGGGCTGGCAACCATGCACGCGCGCCCCCTCCGCGCCGGGGCGGCACTCTCCCTGCTGGCAATCAAACCGCAATACGCTTTGCTTGTGCCCGTGGCGGTACTGGCCCGACGCAACTGGCGGACACTCATCGCCGGCGCCCTCGGGCTGCTATTCCTGCTTGCCCTGTCCTGCATCTTTGGCGGCACAGCCACATGGGCAGCTTATCTCGGCCCCGGACGTGCCGCCATGCGCACACTACTGAACCAGCCCTTCGCCCCCGGCTACCAGGCCATGGGCAGCTCCGTGTTCTGGATGCTCCGCAGCCTTCACGCCTCCCTGCCCCTCGCCTATGCGGGCCAGGGCGCGGTCAGCCTCACCTGCGCACTCGCCACTTGGCGGCTCTGGCGCAACAATTCTGAAAACCGCCTGCCCGTCACGGTATTTTTGTCATTGCTCGCCAGCCCCTACGGCTTCACCGACGATCTCGCCATCTATTCCGTGCTGCTGCCCACACTCGCCCGGCGGAATACACCCTGGCGCAACGCTGCCCTCGCTTGGCTCTATGTCGCCCCGGCCTTCATCCCGAAATTCGTTACGGCTTTCGGTTTCCTGCCAACACCGTTGCTCCTGCTCGCGGCTTTATGCCTTGCGCAGCAGAAACAGCGCCTGTTCACCAAAAAGATTAGCCAGCGCGCGTGAGCGCCGCCACGGCGTGCGCGCCCCTTCCTCATCGGCGGCCAGCCACTCTTCCACAATGTACCCGTCCTTATCGCACAGCGCGAAAAAGTCCCGGATCGTGCAAGGGTGAATGTTCGGCGTCTCGTACCACATGCGGCTCCAATTCGCCGTCATCGGCATGCGGCCGGTCAGCAGCAATTGCAGCCGCAGCGTCCAATGCCCGAAATTCGGAAAACTCACGATCGCATGCGTACTGATGCGCAGCATCTGCGCCAGCACCTCGCGCGGCTTCTCCACCGCCTGTAGCGTGCGCGAGAGAATCACATAATCGAACGCACCATCCGGGTAAGCCGCGAGGTCCGCATCCGCATCGCCCTGCATCACCGGCACGCCATGGCCAATGGCCCGCGTCACCGTCTGCATGTCGATCTCCAACCCCCGCGCGTCGCATTTCTTCTCGCGGAACAGATGCTCGATCAGCGTGCCCTCGGAGCAGCCAATATCCAGCACGCGCGAGCCCGGCGCCACCATGGCCGCGATCAGCGCCAGATCGACGCGCATTTTCTTTGGCCCGCTCATTTCAGCCCCGCATGCTCCGCGCAGCCGGCGAGGAACCCGCCCAGGCTGCGGTGAAAATCAGGTTCCTCGAGCAGGAAGGCGTCATGCCCCTTATCGGACTGCACTTCCACGAAGGACACGTTCGCCGCCACATGGTTCAGCGCCCGCGCGATGGCACGCGACTGCGCCGTGGGGAACAGCCAGTCAGACGAGAACGAAACCAGCAGGAACCGCGTCTTGGTGCCCTTGAACGCATTGGCCAGCACGCCGCCATAATCCGCCGCCAGATCGAACAGATCCATCGCCCGCGTGATGGTGAGGTAGGAATTCGCGTCAAACCGCCGCACGAAGCTGGAGCCCTGGTATTGCAGGTAGCTCTCTACCTCGAACCGGTCCCCCAACGAGGACAGCTCCGCCGCATCCTGCAATTTGCGGCCGAATTTGCGCGTTAGCGCGACCTCGGAAACATAAGTGATATGCGCGGTCATGCGCGCCACGGCCAAACCGCGCTCGGGGGTCACCCCCTCCGCCCAGTACCGCCCGCCATAAAAGAACGGGTCCGCCGCGATCGCCTGCCGGCCGATCTCATGGAAAGCGATGTTCTGCGCCGAATGGTAATAGGCCGCCGCCACCGGCACGGCGGCGAACACCATCGCGGGGAACTGCGTCGCCCAGGAGAGCGTCTGCATGCCGCCCATGGAGCCGCCAACCACGGCGAACAGCCGGGCAATGCCCAGATGCTCCACCAGCAGCTTCTGCGCCCGCACCATGTCGTGAATCGTCACCGGCGGAAAATCCGTACCCCAGGGGCGGAGGGGGTCATCCTCATGCGGGCTGCGCGGCCCGGTGGAACCCATGCAGCCGCCCAGCACATTGGCGCAGATGACGAAATATTTGTCGGTATCCACCGGCTTGCCCGGCCCCACCGCGCGCTCCCACCAGCCAGGCCGGCCCGTCTCCGGGTTGGTCTCGGCCACATACTGGTCGCAGGTTAGCGGGTGGCATACCAAAATCGCGTTGCTCTTCGCCGCGTTCAGCGTGCCGTATGTGCGGTAAGCCACGGTAACTTCACGCAAATGCCGCCCGCAATCCAGCGCCAGACCTTGCGAAAAGGTCACGCTCTGGTGCTGCGTCTCGCTCTGTGCCGTGCTCTGGTCCATCTCTTGGCCCGCATATGCGCTGGCAGCCCCCCGCGTGCAAGCCTTTGGGACCTTCAGAGGCGCTTGTTGGCCCGCGCGGAATTAGGCTAACAGGGCAGGCGATGAACGTTTCCGCCCCCTCCGCCAGCCGGCTTGGCCAACTCCGCGCGCAGCTGGACGCGCTCGACGACCAGATCCACGATCTGCTGATGCAACGCGCCCGGATCGTGGAATCCGTAGCCACTGAAGGCGGCAAGAAAGGCACCAAAATTCGCCCGGGGCGCGAGGCCGTAATCCTGCGCCGCCTGCTCGCCAGGCATGAGGGCGCGCTGCCCCAGCAGGCCATCATCCGCCTCTGGCGCGAGATTTTCGGCGCGGCACTGATCATTGAGGGCGGGCAGACCATGGCGGTGTGCGACGGCGAGGGCGGCGAAACCCGCCTGGCCCTGGCCCGCGAGCATTTCGGCCCGCTCACCCCCGTGCGGCGCCACCACAACCCCTCGCAAACCCTGGCGGACTTGGCGCGCGAGGGCGGCGCCCAGCTCGCCATCCTACCGCCCCTGGCCGAGGATGACGAAGCCCATGGCGGCTGGTGGCCGCTGCTCACCGCCACCGGCCAAAGC
>JAQUAC010000187.1 GCA_028687415.1 Acidocella sp.
GCGTCTGGCCAAGGGCGATCTGACCGCGCGGCTGGTGCAGGATGTGGATACCGCCTCCGCCGCTCTGAAGATGGATTTCAATGGCGCGATGCAAACCTTGCAGGAAACCATGCAGGCGATCACCGCCAATACGCGTTGCGTGCATGACGGGTCGGACGAGATCATGAAAACCTCCGATGAGCTGGCCCGGCGTACCGAGCAGCAGGCGGCGGGGCTGGAGAGCGTGGCGACGGCACTGGACGCCATTACCACCAAGCTGCGCGGCATGGCCGAGGACACTAATCAGGCCCGCGACATGGTGACCGCCGCCAAGGGCGACGCGGAGCGCTCCGGCGGTGTGGTGCGGGAAACCGTGACGGCGATGGGGCAGATCGAGGCTTCCTCCCGGCAGATTACCAGCATTATCGGTGTGATTGATGAGATTGCATTCCAGACCAACCTGCTGGCGCTAAACGCGGGGGTGGAGGCGGCGCGCGCGGGCGATGCCGGGCGGGGCTTTGCCGTGGTGGCCACCGAGGTGCGCGCCTTGGCCCAACGCTCGGCCAATGCGGCCAAGGAGATCAAGGGGCTGATCCTGGCCTCAAGCCAGCAAGTTGCCGCGGGCGTGCAGCTTGTGGGTGAAACAGGTAAGGCGCTGGAGCGTATTGTTGGGCAGGTTGGCAGTTTGAACATGCTCGTGGCGGGCATCGCGCAATCGTCGCAGGAGCAGTCGGCGGGGTTGAACAGCGTGAACGAGACCGTGCGCAAAATGGACCGGGTGACGCATGACAACGCCGCGATGGTGGACGCCACGACGAAGGCAAACCATGAGCTTGCCCTGGAGGCCAGGCAATTGGCGCGGCTGGTCGGCCGGTTTGAGACCGGACAGAGGCGGCAGGTTCAGGTGCCGGCGTTGGCGCCGATGCTGGCAACCGCCTCGGTGGGGCGCGGATAGGTTTCATGGTTGAAATGCATGCTGGCATCCGTTTGGGTAACGCCGTCTCGGAATTAGGCTCTAATGGGCCGTTGGGTTCGAAACAAAATTCACCAATGCGGGCAGTTATGCTGTTGTCACGGGTAAGACAATTCTATTGCATTCAGCAGTGCTGCCGGCGCATCTCGTGCCCATCATGGCGTTGGATGAATAGGGCCGCGCATGGGCTGGGTTGGCATTGGCGTAATGCTGCATATGGGCATCGCTGCATGATCAGATGCGCTGGAAATATGCGATCCGCAGCGACTACGTTTCTAAACGGGATAAAACCGCTGCTGCACACCTGACGCTGACGCGAATATGGGGAAGGTGCCGGGCAGCTTGCCCTTCTGCGTGAATGAGGACAAGCCGAGTACGGATCGGTTTCACAACCGAAAATACGAGATTTGTTTGCAACAATGCACCCGTATGCGCTGCCCAATTTACGCCATAAATATGATGCTATCGTAGCCGCGCTGACCCCGTCACACGGGTCGCGCGACTCTCAGGGAGATAATTATGATTCGCCGTATTCTTTTGACTGCCGTTACCGCTGCCACCCTGGCCTCTCCGGCTCTGGCGCAGACCGCCACCACCGACGCCCCCACCGCTGCCGCCGCCGCTCCTGCGGTTCAGGCCCCGGCCAAAGCTGCGCCTGCTCCGGTCAAGGCGAAGCTCCATAAGACGAGCCACAAGGTGACCCACAAGGCCACCAATGCCGTGAAGAAGAGCTAATTTAGCTGCAAACGACTCAGGGGGCGAGAGCCCCCTGAACCTTGCCTTCTAATAGAGGCAACGCGATACGCGCCGGGATAAAACCGCGGCTTTCCTGTTCGATAGAGAATCTAACTCTCGGGCAGATGTAATATATATTTAAAAAAACCATCTCCTCTTTACCAGCCTCTTGTCTGGTAGGTGTTGCTTCTCCGTGGTGCGGATCGTGCGCGGCTGGTACGAGCGCAGGTAGGCTCAGCCTGGCTGGGCGTAGGCGTCCAGCCGGCGCAGGTAGTCCTGCCGCGTGGCATCGTCCAGAAACGCGCCGAGGAAGCTGTTGCGGGCCAGTTCCACCAGCTGCGCGCGGCTAAGCTGGCGGCCCAGCGCGGCGGCCTTGAAATTCTCCCCGATATAGCCGCCGAAATAGGCGGGGTCGTCAGAGTTGATAGTGGCGCGCAGCCCTTTCGCCAGCATGGTGTCGATGGGGTGAACCTGCATGTCCGGCACCACGTGGAGTCTGGTGTTGGAGAGCGGGCAGACGGTCAGCGTCATTTGCGTCGCGGCCAGGCGTTGCACCAGGGCCTCGTCGTCGAGCGCGTGGTTGCCGTGGTCCAGACGGTCGATATGCAGCACATCCAGCGCCTCCCACACATAGGCGGCGGGGCCTTCCTCGCCCGCATGGGCAACGCGCTTCAGCCCTGCCGCGCCGGCGGCGGCGAAGACGCGGGCGAACTTGCCCGGCGGGTTCCCGCGCTCGGAGGAATCCAGCCCCACCCCGGTGATGCGGTCCAGCCAGGGCTCGGCCATGCGGAAGGTGGCGAAGGCGGCGTCCTCATCCAGATGCCGCAGGAAGCACAGGATCAGCCGGGAGGTGACGCCGAGCTGGGCTTGGGCGGCTTGCATGCCGGAGAGAATGCCCTCGGCCGCCACGGCGAAGGGAATGCCCCGGTCTGTATGGGTCTGCGGGTCGAAGAAGATTTCGGCGTGCAGCACGCCGTCAGCCGCGGCGCGGGTGAAATAGGCGAAAGTGAGGTCGTGGAAATCCTCCGCCGTGCGCAGCACTTGCGCGCCGGCGTAGTAGATGTCGAGGAAGTCCTGCAGATTGGAGAAATTGTAGGCGGCGCGTACATCCTCGACGGATTTGAACGGCAGCGTCAGCTTGTTGCGCCGGGCCAGGGCGAACATCAGCTCGGGTTCGAGCGAGCCCTCGATATGCAGATGCAGCTCCGCCTTGGGCAAGCCGGTGATGAAGGTGTCGAGGTCCATCGTTATCTCCTTTAAGTCAGCAGCGGGGCGGCGAGGTCGATGTCCGCCGCCGCCGCTACAGGCGGGCTGCCGGCCATGACCGCCACGGCGAAGCCGATGGCCGATGACACAGGGTTATGCCGCCCCGCGCCCGCGCGCAAATTCATCACCAGCGTGGGGCAGAGGAAGAGCGCCAGGCGCAGCACATCCCGCCAATCCGGGGGCAGTACCCCGCGCGATTGCAGCTCGGCCAGCCAGGGGCGCCAGAAGCTTCGCGCCTTCACCTCCAGCAGCGCCCGGCGGAGGGGGCTTGGCGCCCAATCGGTGGTGATGTGCAGCGCGCCGCCCTCCACCCGCGCCGAGGCGCTGTGGCGAGCGGCGGCGATGTCTGGGTCGTAGAGCCAGAACGGGTGGGCCAGGATGTTGTGGAATGTGGATTTTACCTCGGCCAGCAACGCCGGGACATGCTCTCCGGCAAAGGCGGGGTCGAAGAAGCTGAGGCCATCCGCGCTGTCCCACACATTGGCGTTATGGGCATCGCCATGCGCGGTGACGCCGCCCGCATCGGCCAGGGCTGTTGGGCGCAGCCGGGCTTCGGCGCGGGTGAACAGGGTCTCCAGCGTGTCGCGGTAGGCAGCCCCATTGATGACGAAGCGCAGGCGGGAAAATTCCGCCCAGGGCAGGGTCACGCCGGGCAGCGTCACCTCCTGGTTGAGGTAGAAGCTCTTGTAGCGCCCGCCGGGGAACGCCCCGGCATCCACCAGCCGGTTGTGGAAGAGCTGGTGAATTGGTTCCCCCGCGGATTGCGCCGGGGTGATGGGGTGCAGCGTGCGGCGGTATACCGCGAGCAGTTTTTCGTTCAGCGCCGCTTCCGCTGCCAAGGCGCGCGGGCTGGTCTCATTGCGTTCGTCCAGCGCGCGCAGCGTGTCGGCGAAGCGCGGCTCATTGCGGCGGCGGTAGACGAGAATCTGCGCCCCCGGCTCGCGCGAGACATGCACTGGCATATCCACCGGCAGCCCTGCGGCGGCGAGGATGCCGGCGCGGTAATACTCGCCCGCCATCGCTTCCTCGCCATCCTCCTGATGGAATTTGAAGAAATAGTCCGCGCCGCCCGCGGAGAAGAAGCCGTTCAGTGAGTTCAGGCTGTACTGGTCGCGGTTAATGCGCACATCCGTTGCCGTTAGCCCGAACAATTCCGCCAGCAGTGCGGCGATGCCCGCCTCGGCGGCGGCGGTCTCGCCCCGTGCCGCCAGTTCGCGCAGCGCCCCGGTGCGGCTTTCAGATGCTGGCAAGATACCCGCCATCCACATACAGCACCTGGCCGGTGATATAGGCGGAGGCGGGGCCGCACAGGAACACCGCCGCCCCGGCCAAGTCCTCAAGTTCGCCAAAGCGCGCCAGCGGGATTTTCGCCAGCATGGCCTCGGCCCAGGCGGAGTCCTCGTAAAACACCTCCGTCATGGCGGTGCGGAAATAGCCGGGGCCGATGCCGTTCACGCGGATGCCACGCTTTGCCCATTCGGCCGCCAGCGCGCGGGTCACGCCCAGCAGCCCGGATTTGGAAGCGCCGTAAGGGGTGGCGGTAGGCACGCCGACCTCGGAGGTGAGGGAGCAGAGGTTCAGAATGGCGCTGCCTTCAGGCATCATTCGTGCCGCCGCCTGGGCGCAGAAGAACGCGCCCTTCAAATTTGTGCCGAGGATTTTGTCCCAGAGCGCCTCGTCCACCTCCAGCGAGGGGCAGACGGATTCCAGCCCGGCATTGTTCACCAGAATATCCAGCCGGTCCGTCATCCCGCGCAGGCGGGTGAAGCCCTCGGTAATGGCGGCGGGGGAGGAAACATCGAGCACCAGCCCATGCGCCGCGTAACCCGCCGCGCGCAGGCCGGATGCGGCGGCCTCCACGGCGGCGGCATCGCGCCCGGAGCAAAAAACCTCCGCGCCCGCCTCGGCCAAGGCCAGGGCCAGGGCCCGGCCAATGCCGCGCGCCGACCCCGTGACCAGCGCCTTGCGGCCCGCCAGAGAGAACCGGCTCATTTGCCGAGCAGCGTCATGCGCAGTGGAGATACGGCGCGGGCATGGCCGTCGAACCCCTCATAGCTGGCGAAGCGGTGCGCGTGTTCCGCCAGCGCCGGGTAGGCGGCGCTGGTAACATGCGCGATGGAGGCGCGCTTCATGTAGTCGAACACGCAAAGCGGCGAGGAGGTGCGCGCCGCGCGGTTGGTGGGCAGCACGGCGTTGGGGCCGAGCAGGTAATTGGCCATCGTCACCGGGGTGTATTCGCCCAG
>JAQUAC010000188.1 GCA_028687415.1 Acidocella sp.
CCGGTCGCGAATCGAGGATGCATCTACCATCTGCCGAGTCTACTCGGCACGAGACGTCACTGGAATCCCATCATTCCCCGAAGTCCAACAAAAACCGCCCCGACTCGCTCATTGTTGCGCGTCGCCTAAATACTAGCTTTCATAGGCGAATCTGAATACTCCGCTATGTCACTAGCAGGTTCAGCGCCCAGCGGAAGAACTCACGAACCTGGCGTCAGTCAGCGCTTCCAGGGGCGTAACCCCTGGCCTTATGCCGGTTTTCTGTTCCGCTCAGCCGCACAGGCCGTATACCCGGGCTAATCAAAAGTACGAGCGGCAAAGACAGCAACGTTAGGATCAGCATCAACACGAAATCATCGCGATAGGAGATGACGCTGGCTTGCCGGGTAATTTCCTGGTTGAGCAGCGCCGCTCCATGGGCAGTCTCTGGAGCCCAATACCGGGGCATGCGTCCATCCTGCAAAAGCCGGTTGAACGGCGTTATGTTTGCGGAAAGGATGGCATGATTAATCTGAGTATTTCTCACCAGCAGTGCGCCCGTCACTGAAATTCCGATTGAACTGCCTAAGTTGCGCATCAAACTGTAAACACCCGTCGCCTCGGTTCGCAACGATGGGAGAAGCGTAGAGAACGTAACAGTCGTCAGAGGCACGGATAGGCAGCTTATACCAATGCCTTGGATGAAGCCGGTGGTGACCACTGTCCATTCAGAAACATCCGGTGTCCAGCCCGTCATCTCATATTGTACATAGGCGCTGGCGATGAAGCCCAGAGTCAGCAACAGCCGGGCATCGACAATACGCAGAAAACGCCCACAAATTATGGCGGCAAGCATCGAGCCAAGCCCGCGCGGCGCCATTACGAGCCCCGCAGTTGACACGGGGTAGTTCATCAAGGTCTGCAAATAGGGCGCCAGCAGCGCCATGTTGGCGTACAGGATCAACCCCACGATGAAATACAGCGTAATGCCAATGGTAAAATTCATGTCCTTGAAAAGGGCCAGCGCCAGAAACGGTTTGTCTGCGAAGTAGGACTGGACCAGGAAGATATAGAGTCCGAGACCGGCGATAACCGCCTCCGTGATGATCTCCCGTGAGCCGAACCAGTCCATCTCCTCACCCCGGTCGAGCATTGTTTGGAAGGCGCCGATGGCGATGCTGATCGCCAGGAAGCCGAGCCAGTCGAGCTTTACCTCGCGGCTACGCTCGGTGTCGTCGAGAAAGCTCAGCAGCCCAAATCCCGCCAACATCCCAATGGGTACGTTGATATAAAATACCCAGCGCCAGGAATAATTCTGCGTGAGCCAGCCGCCGAGGGTAGGGCCAAGAATTGGGCCGATTAATGCTCCCAGTGTCCACAGCGCCATTGCGAAGCCACGCTGCTCCACCGGGTAGATATCCAGGAGTGTCGCCTGCGACAACGGCACAAGAGCCGCTCCAAACATGCCTTGCAGCACGCGAAAAATCACGATTTCACTGATCGTCTGCGCGGTGCCGCACAACATCGAGGCAACGATAAAGCCGCCGATGGCTGTTACAAACAAGGCCTTGCGGCCGTATCTTCCGGCCAGAAATCCGGTCGGCGCGGTCATAATCGCGGCGGCGACTATGTAGCTGGTCAGCACCCAGTTGATCTCGTCCTGGCTGGCCCCTAGACTGCCTCGCATATAGGGCAGCGCGACATTGGCAATGGTGGTGTCCAGCGTCTGCATCACCGTTGCCAAGCTTACGCAGGCGGTAAGTACGGTGCGTTGCATGGTCGGGCCTAACTTCAATTGCTCCTCCAAACAAACTGACCGGACCACTTCTGTGCTTTGCTCTCGACCGACGCATTGCTATGTCGGTGATGCTAGAAACCACATCGGGCCGTAGTATTGAAACCAGATCGTGTCATTGTTGACAAGGCCGAGGCCGAGGCCGATGGCATACGCCAGCGCAATGCTGGCAGGCCAAACCGGCATGAGGCGGAGAGCCTGCCGGATCTGATCCTGGATGCGGCGGAGGCGCTGTTCCTGCGCCAGGGGTTTGGGTCAACCAGCCTGAACCAGATCGCCGCGGCCGCCGGTGTCACCAAACGGACGCTTTACGTCAAGATCGGCGACAAGGAAGCATTGTTCGCCGCCTTTGTCCGGCGGATGCTGGCCCGGCGGCGCGAAAATCTGATTACCAAGACGGCGCCCGGCACGCTGCGAGCGCGTCTGATCAAATTTGGCGAGGCTAGCCTCGCCAACGCGCTCGACCCTGCGGTCGTGCAGTTGCATCGCGTGATGGTGACAGAGGCGCCTCGTTTTCCTGCTCTCGCGAGATTGATGGAGGAACAGATCAGCAGCGGCACGCGTGCCAGGCTTGCCGAACTTCTGGACGACGAGGTTCGGCAAGGCCGCCTTGTCGTCGGCGACCCAATGATTGCAGCGCGGCTGCTGTTTATTATGATGATTGGCGAACCACAGCGGGCCGTGCTGTTTGGGCTCGAACCCTGGACGCCCATGAAGGGCAGGCAATGGATCGATGCCGCAGTCAACCTATTTCTCGATGGTTGCCGGGGAGTTACTAACCAGACGCCAAAATAGGTCTACCCCGACCCAAAATCCGCGATTGACATTTTCGGTGACGGAGCGGGGTGATCAGGGGAGGCAATTTCTCACCAAAATGTTGCGGCATAAGACTGAACACGACCGCGCAAGGCGCAAGGCGCATTCTCGCCTGTCGCTGATGGCGTCGGCGTTCGCTCCAGAACTTGAATCCGCCCCCGGAAATTCGGATAGCGTCTGCCAGTTGTCCGCTGCCGAGGAGTAGTCATGCAAAGCGTCACGACCATCCTGCTTTTGCTTTTTGTCGCGGCGCTGAGCGGCCTGCTGGGGCGCGTGATGCGGATTTCCCTGCCGCTTCTCCAAATAGCACTCGGCGCCGCCTGCGCGCTGGCGGGATGGCGTGTCGGCTTCGACCCTGACATGTTTCTGCTGCTATTCATTCCACCGCTGCTCTATGTCGATGCGTACCGGACGCCAATGCGGGAATTTCGCGAACTTCGCGGGATGATCCTGATGATGGCGTTGGGTCTGGTGCTGTTCACCACGCTGGGTTGCGGGTTCTTTATTCACTGGCTGATCCCGCCTTTGCCAATGCCAGTCTGCTTCACCCTGGCGGCCGTGCTGTCACCGACCGATGCGGTCGCGGTCGGCGGCATGATCAAGGGCAGACGGGTTCCGCAGCGCTTCGTGCATATCGTGCAGGGCGAGGCTTTGCTGAACGACGCTTCCGGCCTTGTCTGCTTCAAATTCGCGGCAGCGGCCGCGCTCACAGGCATGTTCTCTGTCTCCCAGGCGCTGGAGGATTTTATCGTCATCGCAGTCGGGGGGCTTGCCGTTGGCGTAGCCATAGCCTGGGTTGTGACGGCAGTTGACCGCATCCTCATCCGCCGCGGTTTCGACGATCCACCGACGCAGATCACGCTACTGGCCCTGCTCCCCTTCGCGGTCTATCTCTTTGCCAACCAGTTCGGATTGTCCGGCATCCTGGCGGCTGTCAGCGCCGGCGTGACGGTAAGGCTCTCCGGCGTGTTGAACGAAGACCAAATTACGACGCGGCTTTATTCCGGCGCGGTATGGTCGATGATTGTTTTCCTGTTCAATGCGCTGATTTTTATTCTCTTGGGGCTGCGGGTGCCGGATTTCCTACGGGACGGCGTGACGCTGACCCATGACGCAGGAGTTTCACCTTGGCGCCTAGCTTTGGTCATCACCGAAATCACCGGTGCCCTGATCGCGTTGCGTTTCGTATGGGTATGGCTCTCCTTTCTGGCGCGGGCGGCAACCGCCAGGCTGCGGCATAGAGGCATTGCTTTTCCGTCCCTTCGAGGGACCATGGCGATGGCGATCGCCGGGGTCCGCGGCGCCATCACGCTCGCGGCCGTGCTTTCATTGCCCATTGCAATGGGCAACACCGCAGGCTTTCCGCATCGGGAGTTTCTGATCGTGGCCGCAGCCGGCGTGATCATCCTTTCGCTGATCCTGGCCAATCTCACTCTCCCCGCACTGCTGACCGGGCTCGATAGCAATGACCTGGACCCGAGCGCGGTGGAGGCTGACCGGGCACGCGCCGCATTGGCCCGCCGCGCCGTCCACGAGCTGGAGAAACAGCAGGCCGAACTCGCGCAAACCTTGAGCGAGCGTGAACCGACGGCGACGGCGGATGATGCCAACGCGCGCCGTCTGGAAGTGCTGACACGCCTGCTTCCGGAATACCGGGATCGGCTTAGCCGCTTCGATGATTCGACGAATGACGAACCGGGGCAAACGGCGCGGGAGATTGCCTGGAAGCGAGAGCGGCTGGAGGCGGCGATCCGACTGCACGTCATGCGGGCCGAGCGCGAGGAGCTGCGGCGAATGCTGCGGGCACGCCAGATTAACGATGAAACAGACCGCCTGCTGCAGCGGGAAATCGATCTGGCAGAGCAGATATTGCTCGAAATGGCGCGGCCCCTGCCCCGCCAGTCCGCTGCAGAATAGTGCTTGTGCCGCTTCAGGTTGGGCGGCGCTGTCATTGAGAATGCATCGTCCTGCGCCCATTCCAGCAGCCGAACTCATCAGGCCAAAGCCTTACTTCTCGGTACGGCTGCGGTTCAAATACCCGCTTCGCGCATATACTACCCCGCTCAGATCAAGCCATCTTCACCTACGCGTTCGCCAACCCTCACACCGCGTTCAGCCAGCAAATCCTCAACATCCCGCAGACTCAGATTGAACCGGAAATAGCTCCCGATCGCATACGCGATCACCGATCGGGGAAAGCGATACCCCTTCAAAGCTAATGTCGAGGTCAGGTCCATCATGCGAAATCGCTACGGGCACCCAAGGTTCTCGTCAACCTGACAATGCCCTCGAGAGTCTTTTGGCTCACCTGCGGATCAAATCGACCAGCTGATCCTCGCTGAGCCGCGCTGATATTTCTCCACCTTCCAGAAGATCGTTGGCGAGATCGCGCTTATTGCGGTGCAGGGCAAGTATCTTCTCCTCGATGCTGTCCTGCATGACCAGCCGGTAGACCGTGACCGGTCGTTCCTGCCCCATGCGATGCGCCCGGTCGGAGGCCTGATCCTCGACCGCGGGGTTCCACCAAGGGTCCAGATGCAAGACACAGTCAGCGGCGGTCAGGTTCAGACCGGTGCC
>JAQUAC010000189.1 GCA_028687415.1 Acidocella sp.
GGAAGCGCCAGCCAGACGCTCCGCCGCATCGGCGGCAAAAGCCCCCGCCCTGAGGCGCGTGGCCGCGCCCAGGGCACCTGCCGCAGCGGAGGCGGACTGGGCGGAATTCTAAGGCGCGGGCCCGGCTTTTGTAAAAGCGGCGCCTGAGGCGCAGTGGTCAGTGTGACGCAGAACCAGCATGTGATCCTGCGCTTCGGCGAACTTGCCGCGCGCCGATCTCAACGCCAAGAACGCCGGTGCCGCCGCCGTGGCGGCAATGCCTTTGCTGAGGATGTTGGCCTGAGCATCGCCAGCGATTTGTTTTGCTCGCCGGCACCAGCACCACGGAGCGCGCGCCGAACCTTGACCGGCATTGGCGCTACCATGCGGCAGGGAGCTATCTGCTCAACCATGTTCTGCCCGGAAAGCTGGTGCGCAAATGTCCTGAAGACCGTGTTCCTGAAAGGCAATCTTCCTTGCTGTAATTGGATGTTTGGCCACTCCGGTAAGTGAGCCGGTTGTGAAAACAGGCAATCGACAAGAAAATGGGCAACTGGCCGGTCAGCGTTAAGCTATTGGAAAGTTGTGCGGGGCATACTCACTAGTGTTTGCCATATCCTCGAAGCCATTGGAGGCATGTTGTGCCAGTCGCCGCCGCGCGTGAATTAGGTAAAGATGTCTGACGCCCTCATGGCCCAAGGCCAAGCCTCCGGCACCATGCAGCGGGTGAAGACCATGGTCACGGGGCTGGAGCGCCGGTTCCAGGAAATCGCCTCCATCGCTGACGTGATCAACCATGTCGCCAAGCACACCAAGCTGCTCTCCTTCAACGCCACCATAGAGGCCGCGCGTGTCGGTGAGGTTGGGCGCGGCTTCTCTGTTGTTGCCTCCGAGGTCCGCAATCTGGCCGAGCGCACCGCCAGCGCCACGGCGGACATCAACCGCATACTGCCCGAGATCAAGAAAGAAATCGGCGAGGCGGTGCAGGGGGTCGAGCAGGAAGAGAGCGAGGGGCTGCTGCAAAGCGGCATCCGCCTGGCCGGGCTGGAGGCGGCGCGGCTGCAAGCGCATTTCATGCATATCGCCACCACGCTGCACAGCCTGAAGCACACGCTGCGCGGACTGAAACAAGCCAAGGAGGGGCTGACCCGCCGGGCTTTTGATGCCGTGATGAGTGAGTATCTGGCGCATAACCCGGACCTGCTCGCACTGGCCTGCTGCATGGAGCCGAATGCGTTCGACGGGCGGGACGCGGAATTCGTCAATACCCCAGGCACGGACGCTTCCGGCCGCTACATCCCCTACTGGAATCGCGGTAGCGGCAAGATCGTGGTGGAGCCGGTGAGCGGCTATGACACGCAAGGCGAGAACGATTATTACGAGCTGCCCCGCCGCGCCGGGCGCGATGTGATGATCGAACCGTACGACTATCCTGTCGGCGGCCGTATCGTGAAAATCACCTCGCTGGCGTCTCCGTTCACGCTGAACGGGCGCTTTGCCGGGGTGATGGTGGCGGATTTTCTGCTGGGCCAGTTGCAGGCCGACCTCTCCCGCAACAAGCCCTTTGGCACTGGCGCGCTGCTGCTGATCTCGCATGGCGGGGTATATGCCACGCACCCGGATACGCATCTGATCGGCAGCAAGGCCGATGGCCTGCCGGCCGAGGCGTTGCGGGCCATCACCGGGGGCGAGCGCTTCCATTATGTGGACGAGGCCGGGGTGGCGCGTATCTTTCATCCGCTGCCAATAGGTGAAGGCGATCAGCCCTGGTCGCTGCTGCTGCAATTCAATGTCGCGGCGGCGCTGCGTAACGGCGCTAAATAAACACTCCGCCTACCCCCCTCAAAATCGCCGGGCGCGTTCATATATACGTTAGAAGGGCGTGCAACCGGCGATTGGTTTTAGGGGGGATAAATGGCAAAAATTCTCATACTTTACTACAGCACCTGGGGCCATGTGGAGACGATGGCCAATGCCGTCGCCGAGCGGGCGCGGGCGGTTCCGGACAGTGAGGTCACGCTCAAGCGCGTGCCGGAGACCATGCCGGAGGATGTGGTGAAAGCCATCCACGCCAAGACCGTGCAGGCCGCCCCTATCGCCGTGCCTGCGGAACTGGCTCATTACGACGCGATTATCTTCGGCACGCCCACGCGCTTCGGCAACATGGCCGCGCAGATGCGCAACTTTCTGGACCAGACCGGCGGGCTGTGGGCGAAGGGCGCGCTCATCGGCAAGATCGGCTCTGTGTTCGTCAGCACCGGCACGCAGCATGGCGGGCAGGAGACCACCATCACCTCGTTCCACACCACGCTGCTGCATCATGGCATGGTCATCGCCGGTGTGCCCTATTCCACCGTGGAGCTGAGCAATATGAGCGAGATTACCGGCGGCACGCCTTATGGCGCGACGACGCTCGCCAATGCCGACGGCACCCGCCAGCCCAGTGCCAATGAGCTTGCCATCGCCCGCGCTCAGGGCAAGCATGTCGCGGAGCTTGCCGCCAAGCTCGCGGCCTAGGGGGAATACGGTGAACGGTGCTGAAAGCCTGGTCCGCACGCTGCTGCGGGCTGGGATTGATACGGTATTCGCCAATCCCGGCACCAGCGAGATGCATTTTGTCGCGGCACTGGACCGTATCCCCGGCATGCACTGCGTGTTGTGCCTGGATGAAACCGTGGTGACCGGGGCGGCGGATGCCTATTACCGGATGAGCGGCAAGCCCGCCGCCACGCTGCTGCATTGTGGGCCGGGATTGGCCAATGGTTTGGCCAATCTGCACAACGCGCGGCGCGCGGGCTCGGGCGTCGTGAATATCGTCGGCGACCAGGCGAGCTATCACCGCCCGCTCGACGCCCCGCTTACCGCCGATGTTGAGGGGATAGCCGGGCCGGTCAGCGCCTTCGTCCGCCGCACCGCCTCGGAGGCTACGGTGGGGGCAGATGTTGCCGACGCCATCGCGGCGGCGCGGCGCTTTCCGGGGCAGGTCGCCACGCTGATCCTGCCCGCCGACACCGCCTGGGAGGAGGGCGGCGTGGTGGCCGATGCCGCCGCTCCGGTTGCGCCGCCATTGGTGGCGGAGGCTGGCATTACGGCCGCCGCCGCCCTGCTGCGCAACGGCAAGCCGACAATGCTGCTGCTCGGCGGCAAGGCCATGGGTGAGGCGCCGCTGCGCGCGGCCTGGAGCATCGCCCGCCACACCGGCGCAAAACTGCTGCTGGAGCGTTCCCCCGCGCGCCTGCCGCGTGGCCGGGGCCGGGTGCAGGCCGAGCGCATTCCCTATCCCATCGATCAGGGCTTCGCCGCCTTTACTGGCATGGAGCAGGTGATTCTGGTCAACACTCCGCCGCCTGTTTCCTTTTTTGCTTATCCCGGTAAGCGCGGGGTACTCACGCCCGAGGGCTGCGCCGTATTTGCCCTGAGTACCGCGGCGCAGGACGGCGCCGCCGCGCTGGCGGCATTGGCGCGGGAGCTGGGTGCCCCGGACGTGCCCCCCGCCGACCCTGGCCCCCGGCCTGGGTTACCGCACGGCGCTGTCTCGCCCGAGGGCGTGGCGCAATCCCTGGCCGCGCTGATGCCTGACAACGCCATCATCATCGACGAAGCCATCTCCTTTGGCCGTGGCTTCTTCCCCGGCACCCACGCCGCCCCGCCACATGACTGGATGATGCTGACGGGCGGCGCCATAGGTGCTGGCATCCCCATGGCCGTGGGGGCCGCCATCGGCGCGCCGGGCCGCCGGGTTATCGCCTTACAGGCCGACGGCTCGGCCATGTACAGCCTCGCGGGGCTGTGGACCCAGGCGCGTGAGCGGCTGGACGTGACCACCATCATCCTTGCCAACCGCAAATATAACATCCTGCTCGGCGAGCTCGCGGGCGTGGGCGCCAATCCGGGCCGCACGGCGCTGGACATGATGGACCTCACCAACCCGGCGCTGGACTGGTGCCAGCTTGCTGGCGGCATGGGGGTGCCCGCCAGCCGCGCCGCCAGCCTGGACGAGCTGAACACGCTGCTCGCCGCGAGCCTCTCCCGCCCGGGGCCGTTTCTGATCGAATTGCTGCTGTAATCTGGTTTCCTTGCTGAGCTGACCTATATCGTTCCTCATGGGGCGGACCCGGCATGGACGCGCAATTCAGCATGGAAAGCGGCAACATGGGCGATGAAACCGCGCAGCTTGGGCGGAAAATACTGGTTTTTCAGGGGGGTGGCGCACTTGGTGCCTACCAGGCCGGAGTTTATCAGGCCCTGCATGAAGCCGGGATGGAGCCGGATTGGGTGATTGGCACCTCGATCGGCGCGATCAACGCCAGCCTGATCGCCGGGAATGAGCGGGCCCACCGGCTCGACCGGCTGCGAGAGTTCTGGCGGCGGGTGGAATACGGGGCGCTGGAGACCAGCGTGGCGAAACTGCCCGGCGGTGACAGATTGGCACGCATGATGATCGTGCTGAACGGGCTGCCCGCCTTCTTCACCCCCAACCCGGCAGCGTCATGCAGCAACGTGTCACCAGAGAATGCCGCCTTCTACAGCACCGCGCCGCTGCGCCAAACGCTATCCGAGCTGGTGGATTTCAACCGCATTAACCGCGGGGAGATACGGATTTCCGTGGGTGCGGCCAATGTCTGCACCAGCCGGATGCATTATTTCGACAGCCGTGACCTCGATTTCCGCCTTGAACATGTGCTTGCCTCCGGTGCCATGCCACCCGGCTTCCCGGCTGTCCGGGTTGATGGCGAGCTGTACTGGGATGGCGGCATTCTCTCCAACACACCAATCGAGGCGATATTCGACGACAATCCCCGGCACAGCGCGTTGGTGTTTTCCGTGCATGTGTGGAACCCGGAAGGGCCGGAGCCGCGCGGTATTGCCGAGGTGTTGAACCGGCAGAAGGATGTGCAGTTCGCTAGCCGGGAGGAAAGCCATGTAGAGCGGCAGCGGCAAATCCATAAGCTCCGCCATGTCATCGCCGAACTGACCAGCCGCCTGCCCGAGGCCGAGCGCGTGAGCAACCGGGTGCGGGAGCTGGCGAGCTATGGCTGCCTCACTCGCATGCACGTCGTCGCGCTCATGGCGCCGAACCTGCTGAACGAGGACTATATGAAGGATATTGACTTCAGCCGCGACGGCATCTGCGCGCGCTGGGAGGCCGGCTACGCTCAGACCATGCGGACGATAGAAACA
>JAQUAC010000190.1 GCA_028687415.1 Acidocella sp.
GGATTTCGCTCCGCACATGCTGTATGTGACCAATAAGGACAAGCCGGGCTTCATCGGCCGCTTTGGCACGCTGCTGGCCGATGCGGGCGTGAACATCGCCACCTTCCACCTGGGTCGCGCGGCCGAGGGCGAGGATGCGATCTGCCTGGTCTCCACTGACGGTCAGACCCCGGACGATGTGCTGGAGAAAGTCCGCGCCCTGCCGCTGGTGATGCAAGCGACCAACCTGGCGTTCTGACGAGGTGTAAAGGCAGCGGCAGCGGTATTATAGCCTTGAGGCTTGCCGCGGCTTAGCTGTCTTTGCCGTTCTTTTCCGCCATTTATGCGTTTATGTGGGGTTCGCGGGGCCGCTGTGGATCGCGCTTATCCCGTTCCTCTCAGCGCTGGCGGTTATTTTCTTCTTTGTGCTCAGCGGCACGGTCATGGGGATGGCGTACCCGACGGGTAAGCCATCCCCTCGTGCTGACTGGGACTTTTTGCGCCGGGCGCTGCGGATATATCCGCTCTATTGGCTGGCGACCGCAGCGGCGATTTTGAACTGGCCGCAATTCTATCACCCGGATGAAATTGTTAACTGGATTCTGCTGACGCCTCAGACGGGGCCGGACGGCGCGCCGGTGTTCCGGCGCGTGGGGTGGGTTGAGCGTCTTGCACGCAGTATAAAAATTGCCGAAACCAGAGGGGCGGACTGGGAGAGGTGAAACCGAAATGAACCTGGAATCTAAGACTGGGCGCGTGAATGGCATGGATCATGGAGCACGCCGGGTCTGGTTCCAACTCACCATCTATGAATCAAGGCTTGGTGGTTTGATATTGGCCGCGTTGAATCTGGCCGCGGCGCTGCTGCTGTTCAGCCGCTGCCCCAGCCGTCTGTTGCACCCCGAATTATGGGCCGAAGACGGCGTGGTTTGGTTGCAGCAGGCCTATAATTCCGGGGTGTCGTCGCTGATGATACCTATTGCCGGCTATCTGCAGACACTTTCAAGGCTGGGCGGCTTGCTGGCCATTCAATGGCCGCTGACGCAAGCGCCATTGATCTTCGCGCTGATTGCATTTCTGGTTCAATTGGCGCCAGCGGTACTGTTGTTGTCAAAGCGTGGCGAGGGGTTGGTTCCCTCGCTGTTGGCCCGGCTACTAATTGTATTATATTACGTCGGTACACCGAATTCGAACGAGGTCTATGTCAATCTGACAAATGCTATGTGGCATTTGGCGTTGGTGGCGTTTTTGATGGTGGTATTGCCGAAGCCAAAAACCGTTGCTGGTGTAGCGATTGATGTGATTGCCCTGGTTTTGGCGGGGCTGAGCGGCCCTCTGGTTTTGTTCATTGCCCCAATCGCCTGGTGGGTGCTGATAGAGAAGCGCGCTAGCCCGGATGGAAAAACGCGGCTGCTTTATGCTGGTTTGCTGACATTATGCGCCTTGCTTCAAGGCGTGGTTATGGCGACGAGTCTGGCGGATAATCGCCTGAGTAATTTAGGCGCTAATTTCAACCGGCTGGTGCATATTCTTGCAGACCAGATCTTTTTGGGCGGCGTTATCGGCGCCAAGAATGTATTTCCATTATTGACCAATAGTTTCTGGCTGCAGAGCTGGCCGGCTGCTTTGTGCTGCCTGATGGCATTGGTTTTTTGCGGGATCGCGTTTGTTCGGGGAAATGCCGCCTACCGCCAGTTTTTAGTGCTGGCGGTGCTGATTATGGCCAGTGCATTGAAAACACCGATGGTCTCGGCGGATGTGCCGCAATGGGTGCCGATGCAAACTCCAGGCGCCGGAGACCGCTATTACGTCATTCCAATGTTGGCATGGTTTGTCACGCTATTGATCGTGGCGAAGGGAAGATGGCGTTTTGGGCTGCAATGGGTGGCACGTGGTGTTTTATTGTGCTGCATGGTGGGAGTTGTGGCTGACTGGCGGGGCACGCCCTATGCCCAGACCGGTTATCAGAGCATTGCTGAGGCTTTTGGTCGTGCGCCAGCAGGTGCTGCCATGATCTTTCCAGAAAATCCGGGGGGGTGGCAATTCAGGCTCGCGAAGCATTAAGCGGCTACCCGGTGGCGCTTGCTTGGGCCTATCTCCTGCATTAGGCCGTTTGCATGGAAATACCGCGCATCGCCATACTGATTCCCGCCTTTAACGAGGCCGTGGCTATTGGCGGCGTGGTGGCCAGCTTCCACGCGGCACTGCCGGGGGCGGTGGTCTACGTGTACGACAACAACTCTACCGATGGCACGGCGGCGGCGGCGCGGGCGGCGGGGGCGCTGGTGCGTGGGGAGAGCTTGCAGGGCAAGGGCCATGTGGTGCGGCGGATGTTCGCGGATATTGAGGCCGACGCCTATGTGCTGGTGGATGGCGACGGCACTTATGACGCCGCCAAGGCACCGGAGATGGTGCGGCTTCTGCTCGATGAACAGCTGGACATGGTGAATGGCCAGCGCGTGGAAATGGCGGAGGCCGCCTACCGGCGCGGGCACCGCACCGGCAACCGCGTGCTCACCGGGCTGGTACGCGCCGTGTTCGGCGATCGGATCAAAGACATGCTCTCGGGCTACCGCGTGTTTTCCCGCCGCTTCGTGAAGACCTTTCCGGCCCTGACCTCAGGTTTTGAGACCGAGACGGAATTCACCATTCATGCGCTGGATCTGATGATGCCACTGGCTGAGGTGAAGGTAGATTATCGCGAGCGCCCGGCAGGCTCGGCCTCTAAGTTGCGGACCTATTCGGACGGTTTGCGGATTTTACGCACCATCGTGGTGCTGGTGAAGGAAGAGCGGCCGCTGCAATTCTTCGTCCTTACCGGCGTGCTGCTGCTGCTTTTCGGCATCGGGCTCGGCGTGCCGGTGGTGACGGATTATCTGGCGACGGGGCTGGTGCCGCGTTTGCCCACTGCCGTACTGGCCACAGGCATCATCATGATCGCGTTTCTGTCCTTCGTCTGCGGACTGATCCTGGATTCCGTGGCGCGCGGGCGGAAAGAGGCAAAGCGGCTTGCCTATCTTGCCATCCCGCGCTGGCAGGCTGACGCCGGGGATTAACTCCCGGCGCTGATCCCGGCGCGGATGGCAGCCAGCGCCGCCGCCGCCTGGGCCGCATTCGGCCCGCCCGCCTGAGCCACGGCCTTGTTGCCGCCGCCGCCCTGGCCGCCGACCGCCACCGCTGCGGCGCGGACGAGGTCGACCGCGCTATGGGGCACATCATCGGAAACCGCGACGACGATTGCGGCTTTCTGCTCCGCCGTGGAGACAAGGGCGACGATGCCCGTGCCCAGCGTCTTCAGCAGATCCGTGGCGATGGGGCGCAGCTCCTTGGGCGAGATATCCCCCACATTGCGGGCCAGTAGCCTCACCCCGGCCATGTCCTCGAACTCCGTGGCGGTGGCCAGGACCAGCTTCTTTTGCAGATCCGAGACCTGCCGCTCCAGGCGCTTCTTCTCGTCCTGCAACTGGGTAATGCGGGCGGGGAGTTCGGCTGGCGGGGCCTTCACCGTCGCAGCGGCTTCGGCCAGCAGGCGGGATTCGTCCTCGATGGCGGTGATGGCGGCCTCGCCGGCCAGGGCCTCGATGCGGCGGATGCCGGCTGAGACGGCGCCTTCCGAGACAATGCGGAACAGGCCGATATCGCCCGTGCGGGAAACATGCGTGCCGCCGCACAGCTCAATGGACCATGCGGATTTCTCGTCATCCGGTCTGCCCATGGAGACGACGCGAACCTCATCACCGTATTTCTCGCCGAACAGCGCCATGGCACCGAGCTTCACGGCTTCTTCCGGGGTCATGAGCCGCGTCGTCACATCCGTGTTCTCGCGGATGCGCGCGTTCACGTCACGCTCTACTTCGGCCAGCTCCTCCGGCGTGATGGCACGGGGCTGGGAGATGTCGAAGCGGAGGCGGTCCGGTGCGTTGAGCGAGCCCTTCTGCGACACATGCGTGCCGAGCTTGCGGCGCAGCGCCTCGTGCAGCAGGTGGGTGGCGGAGTGATGGGCGCGAATTTTCGTCCGGCGATCATGCTCCACAGTCGCCACCACCGGCTCGCCCACGCGGGCGGTGCCGGCTTCGACCACGCCGATATGCACGAACAGGTTGCCTAGTTTCTTCTGGGTGTCGTTAATGCGGATGCGCAAATTGTCCGGGCCGGTGAGGTAGCCGGTGTCGCCCACCTGGCCGCCGCTCTCGGCGTAGAAGGGGGTTTGGTTGAGCAGCACATAGACGCTCTGCTCGGGCAGGGCTTCGTCCGTGGGTTGGCCGTCCACGATCAGCGCCGTGATGGTGGCCTCGGCGGATTCCGTGCTGTAGCCGAGGAATTCAGTGGCGCCGAGCTTCTGCTCCAGCTCGAACCAGACGGATTCGGTTGCGGCTTCGCCGGAGCCGGCCCAGGCGGCGCGGGCGCGGGCTTTCTGTTCCGCCATGGCGGCGGTGAAGCCGTCCACGTCCACGGACTTGCCTTCCTCGCGCAGGGCATCCTGCGTCAGGTCGAGCGGGAAGCCGAAAGTGTCGTAGAGCTTGAAGGCCACGGCGCCGGAAAGGGCGCCGCCGGCGGGGATGGTTTCAGATTCGTCGCGCAGGAGGGAAATGCCGCGGTCCAGCATGGCGCGGAAGCGGTTCTCCTCCAGCTTCAGCGTCTCGGTGATGAGCGGCTCGGCGGCGGTGAGCTCGGGGTAGGCCTGGCCCATCTGGCGCGTGAGCGCGGGGACGAGGCGGTACATCAGCGGCTCGGTCGCGCCCATCAGATGCGCGTGGCGCATGGCGCGGCGCATGATGCGGCGGAGCACGTAGCCCCGGCCCTCATTGGAGGGCAGCACGCCATCGGCCATCAGGAAGGTGGTGGAGCGCAGATGGTCGGCCACCACGCGATGGCTGGTCTTGAACTTGCCGTCCGGGTCCTGGCTCGTGGCCTCGGCGCTGGCCAGGATCAGGGCGCGCAGCGTGTCAGTGTCGTAATTATCGTGTTTGCCTTGCAGGATGGCGGCGAAGCGCTCCAGCCCCATGCCGGTATCGATGCTCGGGCGCGGCAGGGCAGTGCGGGTGCCGGGCGGGCCTTCCTCGTACTGCATGAACACGAGGTTCCAGATCTCGATGAAGCGGTCGCCATCCTCATCCGGGGAGCCCGGCGGGCCGCCCGCGATGCTGGGGCCGTGATCGTAGAAAATTT
>JAQUAC010000191.1 GCA_028687415.1 Acidocella sp.
TTCCTGCCGCGCGGGGCTAACTTCGTGGCAGGAATATCTTCATCACCTCATGTCCAATCTCGGTGGGGGTGAGCGTGCCGGGCCGGTACCAGGTCCACAGGCTGTTCAGCAAAGTCAGCAGGCAAATCCGGTAGATTTTCCGGTCTATGTCCGGCGGCAGGTTCAGCTCACCCACCAGCCGGTCGAAAATGGCCTCGAATTTGTCGCGCGTGCCGATCAGCTGTGCCTGCAGCTCCGGCGTCAACTGCCTGAAATCGTTCATCAGCGGCATGGTTATGGAGGCCGGGTCGAGCTGCAATTCGGCCAGCTTCACGCTCGCCGCCTCCAGCCGCGCCCAGGGCGAGCTGAGCCCGGCGATGGCAGCCTCGATCTCATCCCCAGCCGCTTGCAGCGCGCTGTTGTGAAGTTTCACGAACAGCGCCTCCTTGGATTTGATGTGGTGGTAGAGCGAGCCGCCGAGCAGCCCCACGCGCTCGCCAATGTCGCGCACCGATGTCCCATGGTAGCCGCGCTCGGCGAACAGCACGGCGGCGGCGTTCAGAATCTCGCGGTAGCGCGCGCTGCCCTCGTCCGTGGCGCCGGTTTCCTGCGTCTTTTTGTCTTGTTGGCGGTTCCTCATCGCCCATTCATAAGTCAGTCAGGGTGCCGCCGCCAAGCGGCTTGTGCTTGACTGTATCGATCGTTTGGTACAGATGGATGCGCCTGACCGCGACATAAAGACGCGCGGCAGCCAGAACATAGTTCAAGAATGAGGTTCCGCCCGTGGATTACACCCCGCCGCTCGACGACCTTCGCTTTCTCCTCACCAGCCAGTTTGACCTGACCGAGCTTAGCCTCCTGTTCGCCGAGCAGGGGTTCGATGCCGATCTCGCCATCACCCTGCTGGAGGAAGCAGGGCGCTTCTGCGCTGAAATCATTGCGCCCCTGAACCTGCCGGGCGACGCCGCCGGCTGTAAGCTGGAAAACGGCCTGGTCACCACCGCGCCCGGCTTTGCCAAGGCTTACGCCGCTTACGCCGAGGCCGGCTGGTGCAGCCTCTCCGCCGAGCCGGAATATGGCGGGCAGGGCCTGCCGCGCACGATGCAGTTTCTCATCGATGAAATGCTCTCCGGCGCCAACCTCTCCTTCGGCCTGTTCCCTGGCCTCACGCGCGGCGCGGTGGAAGCCATCGTCGCCCATGCCAGCGATGAGCTGAAGCAGACATATCTGCCGAAGATGATCTCTGGCGAATGGACCGGTGCCATGGCGCTGACGGAGTCCAATGCCGGGACGGATCTCGGCCTGCTGCGCTCGCGTGCGGTGCCGAACGCCGATGGCAGCTATGCCGTCACCGGCACCAAGATCTTCATCTCCTCCGGCGACCATGATTTCGGCGGCAATGTCATCCATCTGGTGCTCGCCCGCCTGCCGGACGCCCCCGCGGGCGTGAAGGGCATCAGCCTGTTCCTGGTGCCGAAATTCCTCGTCAATGGGGATGGCAGCCTGGGTGCCCGTAACGGCTTCTCGGTCGGCTCGCTGGAGCACAAGATGGGCATTCACGCCCAGCCGACTTGCGTGATGAACTATGACGGCGCCACGGGCTGGCTCGTCGGCGAGCCGGGCCGCGGCCTGAATGCCATGTTCACCATGATGAACGCTGAGCGCCTGTTCGTTGGCCTGCAAGGCCTGGGCATCGCCCACGCCGCCTACACCAAGGCCGCCGCCTACGCCAAGGATCGCCTGCAGGGCCGCGCCCCCGGCAGCGCCAGCAGCGCCCCGGCGCCGATCATCGAGCACCCGGACGTGCGCCGTATGCTGCTCACCATCCGCGCCTTCGTCGAGGCCGGGCGCGCCCTGGCGGTATGGACGGCCCTGCGCATGGATGTCTCCATCCACCATAAGGACGCCGCCACCCGCGCTAAGGCGGATGCGTTCGTCTCCCTGCTTACCCCGGTCATCAAGGCCGCCTTCACCGATTTCGGCTTCGAGGCCACGGTGCTGGCGCAGCAGGTCTTCGGCGGCCATGGCTACGTGCACGAATGGGGCATGGAGCAATTCGTCCGCGATGCCCGCATCGCCCAGATTTACGAGGGCACCAACGGCGTGCAGGCGCTCGATCTCGTAGGCCGCAAGCTGGCGCTGGAAAACGGCGCGCTGGTGCATGAGTTCTTCGACCTCGTCGCGGCGGAGCTGGCCCAAGCCCGCAATGCCGGGGGCCTTGAGGATATCATCGCCCCGGTGGAGCACGCGCTCGCCCGCCTGCGCGACCTCACCACGCGGGTCCAGGCCCGCGCGGCGGACGCGGCGGAAACCGGCGCCGCCGCCACCGACTATCTGCGCCTCTTCGCCCTAGTCGCCTTTGGCTGGATGTGGGCGCGCATGGCCGCCACTGCCCAGGCCGGCGGCGAGACCCCGCAGCACGAGGCCAAGCTGATCCTGGCCCGTTTCTTCGCGGGGCGGCTGCTGCCGCAGACGGCGGCGCTGGAAGCCGCCATCGACGACGGCGCCACGCCGCTCATGCGGATGCCGCAGGACAGTTTCTAAAAGTGAGATGGCAACCCGGCGGCAGCTTGTCCGCCGCCGGGTTATTGCCTAGCTTCAATGAACCAGGCTCCCGCGCGATAAGAACACAATAGCGCCTACGCCATACGCCAGGGATGAGGACCCCAGAATGACCGAGCCATTGCACGCCATTTTCGAAACCGATCTCGATCGCGATCCAGCGAATTACGTCCCGCTCTCGCCGTTGAGCTTCCTGCGCCGGGCCGAGCGCGTTTTCCCCGGCAAGCTCGCCGTCACGCATCACGACCGCACCTACACCTACGCGCAGTTCACCACTCGCATCCGCAAATACGCCAGCGCCATCAAGGCCGCCGGCGTGCGCCCGGGCGAGTGCGTGGCGGTGCTGGCCCCCAACGGCCCGGCGGCGCTGGAATCGCATTACGCCGTGCCGCTGGCCGGCGCCGTGCTGTGCATGATCAACACGCTGTTGGACTCCGCTGCCGTCGCCTTCATCCTGGAGCATGCAGAGGCCAAGCTCTTCCTGGTGGACCGCGAATGGGCGCCCAAGGCGCGCGGCGCGCTGGAGGCCCTGGGCCATAGCATCCCGGTGGTGGAAATCGCCGATGAAGCCGCCCCCGCCGGGCTGACGCTCAACGCCCCTGAATACGAAGACTGGATCGCCCCGCATGAGCCGGCCCCCTGGGCGCTGCCGGACGATGAGTGGAAAGCCATCGCGGTCAACTACACCTCCGGTACCACCGGTAACCCGAAAGGCGTGGTCTACTCGCATCGCGGCGCTTATCTCGGCGCGCTCGGTATCTCCCTCACCGTCGGCCTCACCCCGCGCAGCCGCTACCTCTGGACGCTGCCGATGTTCCACTGCTCCGGCTGGACCTTTACCTGGGCGGTGACCGCGCTGGGTGCCACCCATGTCTGCCTGCGCAAGATCGACCCCGCCGCGATCTTCGAGCACATTCACCGGCACGACGTCACACATATGTGCGGCGCGCCCATCGTGCTCGGCATGCTCATCAATGCCCCCGCGAGCCTGCGCAAACCCTTCGCGCATAAAGTCGTCGTCGCCACCGCCGGGGCCGCTCCGCCGAGCGCGATCATCGAGGGCACGGAGCGTCTCGGCTTCCGCGTGCAGCACGTCTACGGCCTCACCGAGGTCTACGGCCCCTCCGCCAATTGTGAAATCCAGCCCTCCTGGCCAGCGCTCGATGTCACCACCCGCGCCCAGCTCATGGCCCGCCAGGGTGTGCCCGGCATCACGCAGGAGGACCTGACCATCCTCGACCCAACCGGCGAGCCGGTGCCCGCCGACGGCAAAACCCTGGGCGAGCTGGCCTTCCGCGGCAACGTGGTGATGAAGGGCTACCTCAAGAACCCGAAAGCCACGCAGGAAGCCTTCCGCAACGGCTGGTTCCTCACCGGCGATCTCGGCGTGCTGCATCCGGATGGCTATGTCGAGATCAAGGACCGCTCGAAGGACATCATCATCTCCGGCGGCGAGAACATCTCCTCGCTTGAGGTTGAGGACGTGCTCTACCGTCACCCAGCGGTGCGTGAAGCCGCCGTGATCGCCGCCCCTGACGAGAAATGGGGCGAGGTGCCGATGGCCGTCATCACCTTGAAGGACGACGCCAGCGTGACCGAGGCGGAGCTGACGGCCTTCTGCCGCGAGCACCTGGCGGGCTTCAAAATCCCCAAGAAGTACATCTTCGCTGAGCTGCCCAAAACGTCCACCGGAAAGATTCAGAAGCACATTCTGCGCAAGATGGCCTTGCCGGCGGAGGGCTGATCAAGCCTCCCCCGCAAGGGGAAGAAGCCTTTGGTACCGGCGGCCCTGTCTCGTATGGGCCGCCAATTTGGGGGGGCTGAGCGGGGTAATTCCCTCGCTCTCTAATGCAGCCTTGCCCTCCCGGCTGGGCGCCATTCATCACGCCGCCCCTGCGGGCAATGCTCTTGCCGAACCTGCCAATCGCCGCTGTCCCGGCAAAAATGGATAAGCGGAATATCTCCAGCGGTCTGCGATTGCGCTTTGTGCATAGGCACAATGAACCCGTCTCCCTCTCTGGGCCATGTGGGCGGGGCTGGCGGCGCAAATCCCAGGCACCATTCCTTGTAGCAATTTGTCAGGACGGGCAGGAGGCTGCCTCGCAGCCATGCTGCCCAGAGAACTGGGTAATGGCCGAACGCGCTACCGTGTTCCGGCTCACACAAGGGCAGGCCGCCACTCCATCAGCGGAATTTGCCTCAAGCTTGGGCGCTTTGTAGTGCAGATGCACCCGCTTTAGTCACCCGCCCCGGCAATGGCGTGCCCCTGTTTCGTTAAAAAATAAGCAACAATCCCAACGCTCTGTGTAATCTCGCCGCAAGCAAGCATCAGGAGTGTGGCGTGGCCGGACAACAGCAGCGGCAGAGCGGGGCAGGCGTCATGCGCCTCGCGCTTTGGCAAACCATAGGCGCGCCCGCCGACAAACCCGCCAACCTTGCCGCCCTGGCCCGCACAGCCCGCGCGGCGGCTTTGGCCGGCGCAAATCTGCTGTTGTGCCCGGAATGCTGGCTCAGCGGCTATAACATCCCCGAAGACTGCGCCGCCCTAGCCGAACCGGCGGACGGCCCCTCCGCCAT
>JAQUAC010000192.1 GCA_028687415.1 Acidocella sp.
CTTGTGGAGATCGCGATCGGCACCGTGATGCGCTTGGTGGATTTTAGCCACGGCCTTATCGACAGCACCTCGGCGGGGCTGCTTACGCGCCTCGGCGCGCCGGGCAGGAACTGACGCAAGGCCTTGGAGGCTGGTGCTTCCAGCCTATGGGTTATTGTCGGTCTTCTCGTGCGACTCCTTGCGCAGCGCATCCAGCGGCACGAGCGCGCCATCGCGCTCGAAATGCCAGAACGTCCAGCCATTGCAGCTGGGCGCGTTCTGCACCGCGGCCCCCACCTGGTGAATGGAGCCGCGATGTGCGCCGGATACCAGCGAGCCCTCGGCTGTGACCTCGGCGGCGACGCGGCGCTGCTTGTCCATCACCTGCGTGCCGGGCTTGAGTATCCCGCGCTCGACAAAGCTACCGAAGGCGATGCGCGGCGCCTCGCGCCCGGAGGGCGGGGCGACCACGGCGGTCTTGGGTGCCCGCTGCTCGGCCTTCAGCCGCCCCCAGGCGGCCTCCACATAGGCCGGGTGGCGCTCTATGCCGATGAAATGCCGGTGCAGCCGTTTGGCCACGGCAGCGGTGGTGCCGGTGCCCAGAAACGGGTCCACGATGACATCCCCAGGGCTGGTCGAGGCCATGATCACCCGATGCAGCAGCGCCTCGGGCTTCTGCGTGGGGTGCAGCTTCAGCCCGTGCGTGTTGCGCAGGCGCTCGCCGCCGGTGCACAGCGGCAAAGTCCAGTCCGAGCGCATCTGTAAATCGTCGTTCAGCGCCTTCATGGACTGGTAGTTGAATTTGTACCGGCTCTGCTGGCTCTTCGCCGCCCAGATCATCGTCTCATGCGCGTTGGTAAAGCGCCGCCCCCGGAAATTGGGCATTGGGTTGGTCTTGCGCCAGATCACATCGTTCAGGATCCAGAAACCCAGATCCTGCATCATCGCCCCGATGCGGAAGATATTATGGTAGGAGCCGATTACCCAGATGGTGCCATCTTTCAGCAGCACCCGGTGGCATTCGGTCAGCCAGTCGCGGGTAAAGGCGTCATAAGCGGCGAAATCGTTGAACTTGTCCCAATCATCGTCCACCCCGTCCACCAGGCTGTCATCCGGGCGGCGCAGCTCGCCGCGCAGCTGTAAATTATACGGCGGGTCAGCGAAGACGCAGTTCACGGAGGCGTCGGGCAGCATGCGCAGCATTGTCCCGGCATCGCCGAGCAATATCTGGTCCAGCGGCAGTTCGCGCAGCATTTCCACGGGCAAGGCGAATCCTCAAGAATATAAGTCGAGTCCTAAACTGGCTGTCACACCGTAACCGCGTCAACATCGGATGTTGGATGATTTTGGGACAAAAACGCCGGGTGCAATATAATTCCCCGGATATTCTTGACACGCCAGGGGGGGATGAGTAGCAACCGGGCCAACTTCTCGGTGGTGCCAAACCGCTGAAAACAGGAGCATGGACAAAGGTCGAGACAAAGCGGCGTTTGAGCGGCGGCTGAAGGCGGCGGAAGACGCTGCTGCGGCACCGCGGCCAGAGTCGGCGCAGAAGAGCGCCGGTTCGGCACAACGCGCGATCGAACTGGCCATGCGGCTGGGAGTTGAGATGGTGGCCGCGATGGTCATCGCCGTGGTGGTCGGCTGGGGGCTGGATAAGCTTTTCCATACGTCGCCCTGGCTGATGATCATCATGGTCCCGGTTGGAATGGTAGCCGGCCTGCGCAATCTGTTACGCGCGGCGGGTAAAAAGTAACTTAAGGGGGCGCTCGCCCTCTTTAAACAGGCGGCTGACGGGAAACGAGCATGGCAGGACCGACGATCGACGCACTGGGACAATTCAGCCTTACCACGGGTCTGGGCCCGCTCGGCCGCGCGGGGCACTTCACCAACTCCAATGAGACGATGCTCGCCTCCGCCGTGATTATTGTCGGCCTGTTTGCGCTCGGCCTGCGCCGGCACGCGCTAGTGCCGGGGCGTCTGCAATCTCTTGTCGAGATACTGTACGAGTTTGTCCGCAATATGTGCGTGGATACAATCGGCGAGGAGGGGCTCCGCTTCTTCCCCCTGGTGTTCACCATCTTCAGCTTCATCCTTCTGGGGAATCTGCTCGGGCTGTTCCCGTACTTTTTCGCCTTCACCAGTCATATCGCCGTCACGCTGGCGCTGTCGCTGTTCGTGTTTATCTTCTCCACCGGCGTGGGCTTCTACACGCACGGTTTCAGGTTCTTCAAATTCTTCGTCCCCGCGGGGGTGCCGGTCTGGCTGCTGCCCCTGCTGGTGCCGATCGAAATCATTTCCTACCTCTCCCGCCCCGTCTCCCTCTCGGTTCGTTTGTTCGCCAACATGACCGCCGGGCATGTGATGTGGGAGGTGTTCGCGGGCTTCATGCTGCTGCTGACAGCGAGCTTCGGTATTTACGGGGCGTTTGCCTCCGTGGTGCCGCTGGGGCTGAACGTGGCGCTGGCCGCGCTGGAGCTGCTGGTGGCGGGGCTGCAAGCTTATGTGTTTGCCATCCTCACCTGCCTGTATCTGCACGACGCCGTGCATATGCACTGATTTCGACCTTATAAAAGTTTCTCGGAAAGGAAAGTTACATGGATCCTCAGTCTGCCGCTCTTATCGCCAAGGACGTTGGCGCGGGTCTCGCCACCATCGGTGTCGCTGGTGCCGGTGTCGGTATTGGTAACCTGTTCGGCGCGTTCGTGTCCTCCGTTGGCCGCAACCCGGCCGCGCGCGACACCATGTTCCGCGACGTGCTGCTCGGCTTCGCGCTGACGGAAGCAGTTGCCCTGTACGCGCTGGTTATCGCGCTGGTCATCCTGTTCACCTAATGCGCCGCATTAGCACCGCAATCCTGCTGGCGCTGGCACCTTCCGCCGCCCTGGCGGAAGGCACCATGCCGCAGATGGATTTCGCCAACCCGCTCACCTCTTACCAGGTGCTGTGGATGGCGGTCATCCTGGTGGTGCTGTATCTGCTGCTCTCCCGCTGGGGCCTGCCGCAAGTCGGCAAGGTGCTGGAGAACCGGTCCGCCGTTATTGCCCGTGACCTTGCCGCCGCTCGCGCGGCCAAGCTGGAAGCGGACAAGGCGGTGGCACAGCTGAACGCGACCATTACTCAGGCGCGTGGCACGGCTCAGGCAGAGGTGGCGAAAGCCGTGGCAACGGCGAAGGCCGATGCCACCGCGACCGCCGCCGCCCTGGCAGCCAAGCTGGACGCCAAGCTCGCGGAATCGGAAGCGCAGATCGCCGCCACCAAGGCTGCGGCGCTCGCCGCCATCAAGCCCGTCGCGGCCGAGGCGGCCAGTTCCATCCTGTTGAAACTCACGGGCAGCCTGCCCGCTGAAGACAAGCTCGCCACCCGCGTTAATGACGCGCTGGCGGCACGCAAGGCGGCATAACCATGGAATACCAAGCTTTTGCCGGTGGTCCGTTCTACACCCATGGCTCGTTCTGGGTGTTCGTGGCTGTCGCCATCTTCGCCATTCTCGCGGGGCGCAAGGTCGTCTCGGCCATTACCACCATGCTCGACGCTCGCGCAGCCAGCGTGAGCGCCGCGTTGGCGGAAGCTGCACAGCTGAAGCGTGAGGCGGAAGTGATTCTGGCCGACGCCAAGGCCCGTCAGGCCCAGGCCGTGGAGGATGCCAAGCTTATCCTGGCCTCCGCCAAGGCGGAAGCCGCGCGTCTGGCCTCCAACTTCGCGGCTGAAGCCGAAGCCTCGGCCAAGCGCCGTGAACGCATGGCGCTGGAACGTATCGCCGCGGCGGAAACTTCCGCCGTGAACGAAGTCCGCGCCGTCGCTATCGACGTCGCTACCGCAGCCTCCGCCGCCATTCTCGGCGAAAGCTTCGGTGCTCAAGCGGACGCTTCCATTGTCGACCATGCCATCGCCGCCGTGCCTGCCGCTCTGCGCGCGTAAGCACTGGTTCCGGTCTACGAAAACCCAAGGGAAGATATCTTCCCTTGGGTTTTTCTTTGCCTAAAAAACCCTCATTTTCCTGTCGCGGCCTCCGTTGCATGGCGCCATAAATCCAGTCATGATTAAAAATGTTACAGCCGTGCGACGAGCGCATCGGTGGCAGTTTCTGTAGGGGAGTTTCCGATGAAAAAGATTTTCGCGCCGGCAATCGCGGCGCTTTGCGTGCTGGGCTCCTTGGCCCCGCTGACCGCGCAGGCCAAGGATTTCACGCAGCTTACCTATGGTGTTGACGCAACCTACCCGCCGTTCGAGAGCCTCTCCCCCTCCGGCGACTTTCAGGGGTTCGACATCGACCTCGGCAAGGCCATCTGCGCCGAGCTGAAGGTGAAATGCGTGTTCGTCTCTCAGGATTTCTCTAGCATCATCCCCGCCCTCCAGGCCCGCAAGTTCGATGCGATCCTGTCCTCGATGACGGTGACGCCGGAACGCGCCAAGCAGGTCGCCTTCTCGTCGGAAATGTATAACGAGCCGACCAGCCTGGTCATCAAAAAGGGCACCGGGCTGGAGCCGACGGCGGCAAGCCTCAAGGGCAAGACCGTAGGCGTGGAATCCGGTACCATTCAGGAGAGCTACGCCAAGGCTTATTGGCAGCCGGAAGGCGTGAACGTGGTCTCCTATCCGGGGCAGGATCAGGTCTACGCCGACCTGCTCTCCGGTCGGCTCGATGCCTCGCTGCAAGATTCGGTCGAGGCCGATTACGGCTTCCTACGTACCCCCAAGGGGGCTGACTACGCCTTTGGCGGTAACGTGACCTACGACCCCAAGCACGTGCTCGGCTCCTACATCGCCATTGGCGTGCGCAAGAACGACACCGAGCTGCTGAAGAAGATTGATTGGGCCATTGCCGAGATCGTCAAGAACGGCACCTATAAAAAGATCGAGTCGCAATACTTCAACTTCGACGTCTACGGCACCACGGCCGCGAAGTAGTCTGGCGCGGCGGCCCGGCAAGCTAGCCTGGGCCGCCGGTTTTCCGGGAGCGTAAATATGTTCGACCTCGCGGGGTATGGGCCGCAGATTCTGGCCGGTACGGAAACGACCATCGAGCTATCGGTGCTGTCTTTGCTCGTCTCCTTCCTCATCGGGCTGCTCGGCGCCACGGCGAAACTCTCCAAGAGCCGCGCCCTCGCC
>JAQUAC010000193.1 GCA_028687415.1 Acidocella sp.
CCCTGTGTCGGTTCCGAGGTTTTTTTCGTCTGCCAGACCGCGCCATGGTCCAGGGAGATGTCGCTGTCGGCCCAGGCGAAAGCGGGGCTGGCCAGAAGCGGCAGCGCCAGGACAGCGGAGCGGAGCAAATGCATCATGCCAGTGTCTCATACTTTTCAAGTTGCCAGGATACGGGTTCTTGTGCCGCCTGCTCATACCATTTGGCAACCAGCTTGTGCGCCCGCACGGCGGCGCAATAGTCCCGCGCCACGGCGGAGAGCGGCGGCGCAAAGGTAATGAAGCGGGCGACGATGGGAGCAAACATGGCATCCGCCGCGTTGAAACCGGTGCCGAACAGATACGGCCCGCCAGCGCCGAACGCCTCGCGCGTCTGGACCCATAGCGTGTCAACGCGCGCGACATCCGCCAGAGCCTCCGGCGTCTGGCCCAGCCCGGCATAGTCCCGGCCCAGATTCATCGGCATGGCGAGGCGCAGGTTGCGGAACCCGGCATGCATCTCGGCGGCAATGGCGCGGGCATGGGCGCGGGCGATGCGTTCGGCGGGCCACAGAGCGGGGTTAATCTCGGCGCAATACTCAGCGATAGCAAGGCTCTCCCACACACGGGCTCCCTCATGCTCCAGATACGGCACCGTGCCGCTGGGAGAGACCGCCTTCACCGCCGGGGAGTTGCCGCCCGCGAGGGGGACGGTAATCTCCTCCGCCTCCAACCCCGCAAGCTTGACCGCCAGCCAGCCGCGCATGGACCAGGAGGAATAACGCCGCGTACCGAGATAGAGTTTTGCCGTCATGGAGGCTCCTTTGCCTATCTGCGTATCATGCTCCGGCCCCGGCGCAAAAACTTGGGGACACGGGCTGCGCATGATAGCTAGGGTCCATGCATAGCGCGCCTTCAGCCTGGGCAGGGCTTTCGCTCAGCCGTCCGCTCGTCATGGGCATCCTCAACGTCACGCCGGATTCATTCTCGGATGGCGGGGCGCATTTCAGCGCGGAAGACGCCATCGCCGCCGGGCAGCGCATGCTGGCGGCGGGCGCGGATATTCTGGACATTGGCGGGGAAAGCACCCGCCCCGGCTCCACCCCGGTGCCCCCGGCGGAGGAGATCGCACGCATCGCGCCGGTGATCGCCGCGCTGGCGGCGCGGGGGGCGGTGGTCTCGGTGGATACGCGCAACGCCGCCACCATGGCGGCGGCGCTGGATGCCGGGGCGCGGATTATCAACGACGTTTCCGCCCTAACCTATGACAAGGCGGCGCTGCCCTTGGTGGCGGCACGCGGCTGCCCGGTGGTGCTGATGCATATGCGCGGCACGCCGGATACGATGAACAGCCTGGCCGTGTACGATGACGTGGTCGCGGACGTGCTGGCCGAGTTGCTGGCGGCGCGGGATGCCGCCCTGGCCGCCGGGGTGCGGGCGGAAACCATTTGCCTGGACCCTGGCCTCGGCTTTGCAAAAACGGCCACGCAGAATATTTTACTCCTGCGCGGCATGAAACGGCTCCTGGCTTGCGGCCATCCGGTGCTTATTGGTCTGTCGCGGAAAAGATTTATCGGCGAGCTGGGGGAAGAGCCGGAGGCCGCGCGGCGCGACCCAGGCTCCCTTGCCGCCGGGCTATATGCCATGGCCCATGGGGGGCATATATTACGAGTACATGATGTGGCTGGGACCGTGCAGGGCTTGCGCGTCTGGCGGGGATTGGATGCGAGAGACAATGGATAAAACGACACAACGCCGCCTGTTCGGCACGGACGGGATTCGCGGCACGGCCAACACCGCGCCGATGACAGCCGAGATGGCGCTGAAGCTGGGCCAGGCCGCCGGGCTGCTATTCACGCGCGGCAACCACCGGCACCGGGTGATTATCGGCAAGGACACGCGGCTCTCCGGCTACATGCTGGAACCGGCGCTGACCGCCGGGTTCATCTCGGCGGGCATGAATGTGACCCTGGCCGGGCCGCTGCCGACGCCCGCCATCGCCATGCTCACGCGCTCGCTGCGGCTGGATTTGGGCGTGGTGATCTCCGCCTCGCATAACCCTTTTGAAGATAACGGCATAAAACTCTTCGGGCCGGACGGCGCGAAACTCTCGGACGAGACGGAGCTGGAGATCGAGGCGCTGATGGCGCAGGATCTCTCGGGCCGCCTGGCCGGGCCGCGGAAGCTGGGCCGTGCCTCGCTGCTGGTGGATGCCGCGGGGCGGTATATCGAGGCGGCGAAGTTCTCGCTGCCGCGCGGTTTACGGCTGGATGGCCTGCGCATCGTGCTGGATTGCGCCAATGGCGCCGCCTACAAGGTGGCCCCCGCCGTGCTGTATGAGCTGGGGGCGGAGGTGATCTCCCTTGGCGTGGAGCCGGACGGGTTCAACATCAACCATGAGGTCGGCTCCACCGCGCCGAAGCATCTGTGCGAGGCGGTGCTGAAGCATGGGGCCGATATCGGCATCGCGCTGGACGGCGACGCGGACCGCGTGATTCTGGCCGATGAGCGCGGCGAGATTATCGACGGCGACCAGATTCTGGGGCTGATCGCGCGCGACATGCATGAGACCGGCAAGCTGACGGGCGGCGGCATTGTCGCCACGGTCATGTCCAATCTCGGGCTGGAGCGGTTTCTCGCTGGGCTGGGGCTGACCCTGCACCGCACCAAGGTGGGCGACCGCTATGTGGCGGAGAGCATGCGGGAGCTGGGCATCAACCTCGGCGGGGAGCAGTCCGGGCATGTCATCCTCTCGGATTACGCCACCACAGGGGACGGGCTGATCGCGGCGCTGCGGGTGCTGGCGGTGCTGGTGCGGAGCAAGAAACGCGCCTCGGAGGCGTGCCGGGTGTTCGCCCCGCTGCCGCAGCTGTTGCGGAACGTGCGCTATGCCGGGGCCTCGCCGCTTGGCCTGCCTCATATTAAGGCCTCCATCGCCGCCGCCACGGCGCGGCTGGGCACGGCCGGGCGCGTGCTGATCCGCCCCTCGGGCACCGAACCGCTGATCCGCGTGATGGCCGAGGGCGAGGATTCCGTGCTGATCGCGGAGATCGTGAACGGGTTGTGCGGCGAGATCGCGCTGGCCACCGCCGAAGCCGCTGAATGAGGCGCGCAAGGCTGGCGGGGCGGCATCGCGCCTGGGGAAAGATGTCATGAAGCGGGTGCTGACCATCGCCGGATCGGATTCCGGCGGCGGGGCGGGGATCGAGGCGGACATCAAGACCATCTCGGCCCTTGGCGCCTATGCCTGCACCACCATCACGGCGGTCACGGCGCAGAATACGCTGGGCGTTAAGGGCGTGCATGTCATGCCGGCGGCGTTCGTGCGGCTGAGCATCGAGACCGTGCTGGCCGATATCGGCGCGGATGCCATCAAGCTGGGGATGCTGGCGGAGCAGGCTATCATCCGTGCCGTGGCGGCGGCGCTGCCGGGCGATGTGCCGGTGGTGCTGGACCCGGTGATGGTGGCGACCTCCGGCGCGGTGCTGCTGCCGGATGACGCCATCGCCGCGCTGCGCGAAGACTTGCTGCCGCGCGCCACGGTCATCACCCCCAACCTGCCGGAGACAGCGAAGCTGACCGGACTGCCGGTGGAGAGTGCGGATGAGCGCATCGCCGCCGGGCGGGCGCTGCTGGCCATGGGGGCGCGCGCCGCGCTGGTGAAGGGCGGACACAGCGAGGGCGAGATACTGACGGATTATCTGGTAACGCCAGAGGGGGTGGAGGCGATTTCCCTACCCCGGCTGCACAGCCGCAACACCCACGGCACCGGCTGCACCATGGCCTCGGCCATCGCCACCGGGCTGGCCCAGGGCATGCCCCTGGCGGATGCGGCGAGGCGGGCGCGGCACTATTTGCAGGCGGCCATAGCGGCGGCGCCCGGCTTTGGCGCCGGGCACGGGCCGGTGAACCATCTGGTGCGGGTGGATTAACCCCCGGCCTAGCCTGGAACACGGCGTAACCCCGAATAACCGATAAGTGGCACGCGCGGCGCGCGGCACTGCCTTAAGCCGCATTTAATCTATAAGTTTCAAGACTCGCCCGGACTTTAAATTTCCATGAACGGGCTTGTACATTGAACCTGAAATCCTTCACCGACCGGCTGACTTTCATCAATCTGAACCAGGCGGCGCAAAGCCGCCTGGCTGGGTTGAAGTCCATTGTCATGGCCGCGCTACCCGAAGGACTCGATGCCTTCTACCAGAAAGTCCGCGCCGTGCCGGAGACCGCGCGCTTCTTCAGCAGTGAAGAAATGATCCAGCACGCGAAAAGCAAACAGCAGGAGCATTGGGAGCAGATCACCAATGGAAGGCTGGATGAAGCCTACATGGAGACCGCTGTGCGGATCGGCCAGACGCATTCGCGGATCGGGTTGGAGCCGCGCTGGTATATTGCCGGCTATGCGATGGTGCTGGAGCATCTGACGAACACCGTCCTGCGGGCGCGTTGGCCGAAATTCCGTTTCGGCCAGCCGAAGGCCAGCGCCAAGCAGGTGGCGGAAGAGCTGAGCGCGCTGATGAAGGTCACTTTCCTGGATATGGAGCTGGCGCTCTCGACGTATTTCATGGCGCAGGTGCAGGTCGCCACGGCGGCGCAGGCGCAAGCCACCGCCGCCGCCCAGGCGCAGACAGCCACCGCGCAAGCCGTGGTGGACACCATGAGCCGCGCCATGAACGCGCTGGCTTCGGGCGACCTCACGCACCGCATTGGTGACAGCATCCCACCCGAATATGCCCGGCTGCGGCTGGATTTCAACAACGCGCTGGAGCGGCTGGCCGGGATGCTGGCCTCCATCCAGAACTCGTCGCGCGCCATCAACAGCAATATCGAGGAACTCTCCCTGGCGGCGGATGACGTGGCGCGGCGCACCGAGCAGCAGGCAGCGAGCCTGCTGCAAACCACCACGGCGCTGGGCGAGCTGACCGAGGCGGTGAAGCGCACCTCCGCCGACGCGACACAGGCCAACGCAGCGGTGGGGGCGGCCAATGCCGGGGCGAGCCATTCCCGCCCCGTGGTGGGCGAGACCGGCACGGCAATGGGGCAGATTGAAGCCTCCTCGCACGAGATCGGCCAGATTAGCGGGC
>JAQUAC010000194.1 GCA_028687415.1 Acidocella sp.
CTTGAGCTTAGCACCCTGAGCGTACAGCGTTTGCCAAGCCATCGTTAAGCGAGACCTTTTGCAAAAATCCGTTTGGTCAGCGGCTTCATGTTCTGTTCCGTGATTTCGCATATTGCCGCTCGACCAGCTCTACAACCGCGTTTCCCGTGTTATCCCGCCCGTTGAATGGGCGACCATGGAGGAGGACGCGCTGGCGATCCTGGACCTCAAGCGCCAGCGCCGCGCGGTGATCCTGGCGCATAACTATCAGACCCCTGAAATCTTCCACGGCGTGGCCGACATTGTGGGCGACAGCCTGGCCCTGGCGCGCGAGGCCGAGATGGCGGATGCGGATGTCATCGTGCTGGCCGGTGTGCATTTCATGGCCGAGACAGCGAAGCTGATGAACCCGGGCAAGACCGTGCTGATCCCGGATGCGGCGGCTGGCTGCTCGCTGGCGGAGTCCATCACCGCGGCGGACGTGGCGCTGCTACGGCAGAGATACCCCGGCGTGCCGGTGGTGGCTTATGTGAATACCTCGGCCGCGGTGAAGGCGGCGTCGGACATCTGCTGCACCTCCGGCAATGCCAAGAAGGTGGTGGAGTCGCTCGGCGTGCCGGAAGTCATCATGCTGCCCGATGAATATCTGGCGCAGAACGTGGCCAAGGAAACCAACGTCAAAATCATCGCCTAGAAGGGCCATTGCGAGGTGCATGAGCGCTTCAAGCCCGAGGATCTGCTGGCTCTGCGCGAGAGCCACCCCGGCGTGGTGATTCTGGCCCACCCGGAATGCCCGCCCGCAGTGGTGGAGGTGGCGGATTTCTCCGGCTCCACGGCGGTGATGGCCGATTACGTGCGCACGCAGAAGCCCGCCCGCGTGGCGCTCATCACTGAATGCTCGATGAGCGACAATATCGCGCAAGCGAACCCCGGCACCGAGTTTGTGCGCCCCTGCAACCTCTGTCCGCACATGAAGCGCATCACGCTGAAGAACATCCGCCGGGCGCTGGAGGAGATGCAGACCGAGGTGACAATCGCCCCTGAATATTTCGCCCCCGCCCGCCGCGCGGTCGAGCGGATGCTGGCGGTCAAATGATCATCATCGGCGGCGGCGTCGCGGGGCTGATGGCGGCACTTGCCGCCGCCCCCCATCCGGTCACACTGCTCACGGCTGGCCCGTTGGGCGAGGGCGCGGCCAGCCAGCTCTCCCAGGGCGGCATGGCGGTGGCCATCGGCGCTGATGACAGCGTCGCCCTGCATGTGCAGGACACGCTGGCGGCAGGTGCCGGCCTGTGCGACCGCACGGCGGTGGAGCGCATCATCGCCGCCGGGCCGCAACTGGTGGAAACGCTGCTGCGCTACGGCGTGCGCTTCGACCGTGACAAAACCGGTGCCCTGGCGCTGGGGCTGGAGGCGGCACATGCCCGCCACCGCATTCTGCACGCCAATGGTGACCAGACGGGTGCGGAGATCATGCGCGCCCTCATAGAGAAGGTGCGCGCCACGCCCAGCATCACCATTCTCCCCGCCACGGCGCGGATGATCTTCACGGATGCTACCGGCGTCACTGGCGTGCTTGCCGTAAGCGGAGAACAAATCTTCCGCCTGGCCACGGACCGCGTGCTGCTTGCCACCGGCGGCATTGGCGGGCTGTTCCGCTATTCCACCAACCCGCCGGGGGCCATCGGCCAGGGGCTGATGCTGGCCGCCGCCGCTGGGGCCGAGCTGAAGAACCTGGAATTCGTGCAATTCCACCCCACGGCGCTGGATGCTGCCGGTCCCTCTCTGCCGCTGATCTCCGAGGCCGTGCGCGGCGAGGGCGCAAAGTTCATCGACGAAACCGGGCGGCACTTCATGCAAGGCGGCGATCTCGCGCCGCGCGACGTGGTGGCCCGCGCCGTGTTCGCCCATGCCCAGGCCGGGCATAGAGTGTATCTTGACGCGCGGCCCATTGGCGCGCGCTTCGCCACGCGCTTCCCGGCCATCCACGCCATCTGCGCCGGGGCGGGCATTGACCCGGCCTTGCAGCCCATCCCCGTGCGTCCGGCGGCGCATTACCATATGGGCGGCGTGGCGGTGGACGCTTGGGGCCGCACCAGTGTCGAGGGGCTGTTCGCGGCTGGCGAGGTGGCCTGTACCGGGCTGCACGGCGCCAACCGCCTGGCCAGCAATTCGCTATTGGAGGCCGCCATTTGCGGCGAGACCGCCGGGCGGGTGATGGCCGGGCTGGACGCCAAACCGGCCCGCGCTTTGCCCGATGTTGCGCCGCCCCCCGCGCCGGATGCCGCCCCCTTGCGCGATCTCATGTCCGCCAAGCTCGGCGTGTTGCGTGATGAGGCCGGAATGAGCGAGGCCGCTGAGGCGTTTGCCGCCCTGGCTGGGCAAAATCCCGCCGCCGGGCTGTGCTTGCGCATCGCCGAGGCGGCATTGGCCCGCAAGCACTCTGTCGGCGCGCATGCCCGCGCCGACTCCACCCTGCTCACCCAAGCCGCCTGAGGCCGTATGAACAAGCTCCCGGATATCATGATCGAACCCGCCGTGCGCGCGGCGCTGCTGGAGGATTTGGGCCGCGCCGGGGACATCACCTCGGACTCCGTTATTCCCGCGCATATCCAGTCCCGCGTCGCCCTGGTGGCGCGTGAGCCGGGCGTGGTGGCGGGGCTGGATTTCGCGCGCATCGCTTTCGCGCTCATCGACCCCGCCATCGTCCTGCGGGTGCAGCGCGCGGATGGTGAGCGCCTCTCGCCCGGCGATGTCATCGCTGAGATCACCGGCCCGGCGCGCGGCATTCTCACCGCCGAGCGCGTGGCGCTGAATTTTTTGGGTCACCTCTCTGGCATTGCCACCGCCACCGCCACCATTGCGGACGCCATCGCCCATACCAAGGCGAGGATCTCCTGCACCCGCAAAACCACCCCCGGCCTGCGCTTCGCCGAGAAATACGCGGTGCGCTGCGGCGGCGGGGCCAACCACCGCTTCGGGCTCGATGACGCCGTTCTTATCAAGGACAACCACATCGCCATCGCTGGCGGGGTGGCCCCGGCCATGGCGGCGGCGCGGCGCAATCTCGGGCATCTGGTGAAGATCGAGATCGAGGTGGACAATCTTGACCAGCTCGACGAAGCCCTGGCCTTTGCCCCGGACGCCGTGCTGCTGGACAATATGGACCCCGCCACATTGCGCGTGGCGGTGGCGCGCATCGGCGGGCGGGCGATTGCCGAGGCCTCTGGGCGCATCAACGCCGAAACCGCCCCCGCCATCGCCGAGACGGGCGTGGATTTGCTCTCCGCCGGGTGGCTCACCCACAGTGCTCGCGTTCTCGACATTGGGCTGGACTTTGCCGGATAGCGCATCCCGCGCTAAGCCCTTGGGCTATGCGCAATTATGATGCTTCCTGGCTGACCTGCCTCGCCGGGCTCGATTCCTCTGGCCGGTTGCGGCGCCTGCGGGCAGCGGACCGGAGGCCTGGCGCGCGCATAAGGCTGGATGGTGGCCCGGCGCTGCTGGATTTCTCTTCCAACGACTATCTCGGCCTCTCTCACCACCCGGACCTCATCGCCCGCGCCTGTGCCTACACCCAGGAATGGGGCGTGGGGGCAGGGGCGTCGCGCCTCGTCTCGGGCAATCTGCCGCCCTTTGCGAAGATCGAGGCGCAGCTTGCCGAGGGCAAGGGCAGCCAAGCGGCGCTGCTCTTCGTCTCCGGTGTGCAGGCGAACATGACGCTGCTGCCCGCCTTGCTGGATGCCAAGGTGCTGGGCGCCGAGCCGCTGGTGTATGCCGACAGGCTGAACCATGCGAGCCTGATCCAGGGCTGCATCGGCGCCGGGGTGCAGCAGATCCGTTTCCGCCACAACGATTTCGCGCATCTGGAGGAGCTGCTGGCGCGAGACGCCGGGCAGGACCGCCCGCGTTTCATCATCACCGAATCCGTGTTCAGCATGGATGGCGATTGCGCCGACATCCCCCGCCTCACGGCGCTGGCCGAGCGGTACGATGCCTTCTTGTACATCGACGAAGCCCATGCCACCGGCGTGCTGGGGGAGGCTGGTTTCGGCCTCGCGCATGGGCTGAAGAACGCGCTGGTCATGGGCACGTTCAGCAAGGGGCTGGGCGGGTTCGGGGCTTATGCCGCTGTCTCCGCGCCGCTGCGGGAGTATCTGGTGAACCGCTGCGGCGGCATCATTTATGCCACCGCTTTGCCGCCCGCCGTGCTGGGCGCGATGGCGGCAGCACTCGATCTCATCCCCCAGCTTGGGGAGGCGCGGGCACATCTGGGGGCGCTGGGGGCGTTTTTCCGTGCCCGGCTGCATGCAGCGGGGTTGAATACCGGGGCCTCCACCACGCAGATCGTGCCGCTGATGCTGGGCACCGAGGAGCGCGCCCTGCGCGTGGCGCGGGCGTTGGAGGCGGAGGGGTTTCTCGGCATCGCCATTCGCCCGCCCACCGTGCCTGCGGGTACCAGCCGCATCCGCTTCGCCCTCTCCGCCTTGCACAAAATGGCCGAGATCGACGAGCTGGCGGACGCCATCATTCGCCTCGCGACATGAGGAAGATACTGCTCTTCGTCCATGGCTGGGGGTTCGACGCCACATTGTGGGATTCGGTGCGCGCCCGTTTCGCGCCGGAGGACACGCTGGCCTGGGATCTCGGTTTTTTCGGTGCCCCCGCCCAGCCCGCGCCGCTGCCGGGGCGGCCCGTGATCGCCGTGGGGCACAGTTTTGGCGCGCTCTGGCTGCTGCACCGCAGGCCCGTGCCCTGGGCGGCGATGGTAGCGGTTAACGGCTTTTCCGCCTTCGCCCGGCGTGAGGATTTTACCCACGGCATAGCCCCGCGCGTGCTGGCCCGCATGCGGCGGCGCCTGCGTGAGGCCCCCGGCGAGGTGGTGGCCGAGTTCCGCGCCGCCTGCGGTTGCACCGCCCCGGCCCCGGCCACGCCCCACAGCGCGGCGCTGGATGACGGCCTCGCCGCGCTGGAAGCATGGGACGAACGCCCCGCCACCCCCAGTTTGGCCTTGTGCGGGGAGGATGA
>JAQUAC010000195.1 GCA_028687415.1 Acidocella sp.
GCCCGCCGATAACGAGGATGGAGACGGCGGCATCAGCCATGACATGCGCCAGGGCGGCGCGCATGTTGTTGTCGTGGCCATGGTGGTGATGGTCGTGATCGTGGCCGTCATCGTCATCGTGATGATGGTCGCCAGCGCCGAGCAGCCAGGCGGAGAGCACGTTCACGCCGAGCCCGAGCACGGCGATGGGAATGGCCTCGGCGAAATGGATGTGCACGGGCGAGGCGAGGCGGCGGATGGCCTCGATGCCGATGCCGAGCGAGATGATGCCCAGGATGATGGCGCTGGTGAAGCCCGCGAGGTCGCCGAGCTTGCCGGTGCCGAAGGAGAAGCGCGGGTCCTCGGCATGGCGGCGGGCGAAGGTGTAGGCCAGGGCCGCCAGCAGCAGGGCGCCGGCATGGGTGCTCATATGCAGCCCGTCCGCCACCAGGGCGATGGAGCCGAACCAGATGCCGCCGACGATCTCCAGTACCATCATGGCGGCGCAGACGCCGATCACAATCCAGGTGCGGTGCTCGTTCCGGGCGTGCTCGGCGCCGAGGAAGGCGTGCGACTGCACTGCCCCGTTGCCGGGGGCTGACAGGCTCAGGCTGGGAGCTCGGTTTTCTTGCATATCCCTTCATGCTAGATACTTGATGGAGGGGCGGCAAGCGCGGCCGCGTTGAACCGGTATCTGGAATATGCTTGTTGCGGACAAAATTCCGGCAGCGAGGATGGCTTATGAATATTGGATTGATTGTGGCGGCAGGGCGCGGCTACCGCCTGGGCGGACCGCTGCCGAAGCAATATCTGCCGCTCGGCGGGCAGCCGATTTTGCGTCACACCATTCTGGCGCTGAGCCGCCATCCCGCGATTGACGCGGTGCAGGTGGTGATCCACCCCGATGACACCACCCTGTACGCGGACGCCACGGCTGGGCTTGAGAAGCTGCGCCCGGTGCTGCATGGCGGCGCCACAAGGCAGGATTCGGCGCGGCTGGGGCTGGAGGGTATCGCAGGGCTGCAACCCAGGACCGTGTTGATCCATGACGCCGTGCGGCCGTTCATAGCCCCCCAAACCATTACAGCCGTGCTGGAGGCGCTGGAGCGCACCCAGGCGGCGCTGGTGGGCGTGCCGCTGGCCGATACGCTGAAGCGCGTGGAGGATGGCGTGGTGACCGGTACGGTGGACCGCGCCGGGCTGTGGCGGGCGCAGACGCCGCAGGGCTTCCGGTATGCCGATATCCTGGCTGCGCACCGCCACGCCGTGAGCAGCGCACCTGAGCGGGAGTTCACCGATGATGCGATGATCGCCGAGCATGCTGGCATGAAGGTGGAGATGGTGGCGGGCACCGAGGACAACTTCAAGATCACCACGGCGGCGGATCTGGCACGGGCGGAGTTTTTGCTGGGGATGTGAGGGGGCAGGCAGGTGGTGCTTCGCCCGGTGATCGCCTACGCTTGTGCGCGGAGGATCAACGATGGCCAATGACAAGCAAAAAACCTACTGGACCGAGATCGCGGGGCCGAAATGGCTGAGCCTTGCCGGTGCCATGGAAGCCAGGCTCGCGCCGGTAAGCGACGCGGTGATTGCGGCAGCGGCGCTGCGGCAGGGTGAGCGTGTGCTCGATATTGGCTGCGGTGCCGGGCGCACGGCGCAGGAGGCCGCGGCGGCTGTGGGCGAGGCGGGGTATGTGCTTGGTATAGACATCGCACAGCCAATGATTGAGGCGGCGCGGGATTATGCCGCGGCACATGCGGGGGCGGGCGTGGCGCCGGTTGAATTCGCCCTTGCCGATGCGCAGACAGACCATTTTGCCCCTGGCTTTGATGCGCTGGTCTCACGCTTTGGGGTCATGTTTTTCTCTGATCCTGTCGAGGCTTTTACAAATCTGCGCGGCAATGCCAAGCCCGGCGCCCGGCTGGCCTTTGCCGCCTGGGCGCCGGTTGCCCAGAACCCGCATTGGGCGGTGCCGTTACGCTTGGTGGAGGCGCTGGTAGGGTCTGGTGCGCCGCGCATGCCGCATGCGGCTGGCCCGCTGGCTTTTGATGACCCGGCTTATGTGCGGGGGATTCTTGAAGCTTCAGGGTGGGGCGGGGTGGAGGTGCGTGCGGAGACAGTATTTCTGTGTGGCGCCTCGCTCGATGATGAGGCGCGGGTCGCCTGCTTCATGGGCCCCGCCGGTGCGCTGCTCGACGAGAAGAAGGCCGATGCCGCAATTCGCGCCGCCGCCAACGCCGCGATACGGGAGGCGCTGCCGAGGATTGCCACGGTTGCACCCGATGGAGGGGTGAGGCTGGAAGCGACGATTCATTTGGTGACGGCGGTGGCGGCGTAGGGGGAGGTTGGATTATTTTGCATCTGTTTTTTGTCATTTAGGCGGTCTGGTTAACGGGCTCAGAAGTGGACATATCAACGAAGTCCGGTTGATGATGGAGACGGAGGCGTCTGTCTGCTTCTATGCCGTTGGCAAGAGAAGCAGACAGACGCCGATGGCGTGTTCAGGACAACATTGTGCCAGATATAGATGCACGCTTCTTCTTCCAAGTAGTGATTCTATCGGCCAGTGACCAAACCAGAAAGAAAAGGGCTGCGGGCCAAGTAAGGTCGATTACGCCTAAAGCCTGTCCGATGCCAATGTTCGGGGTTTTCCCATTTAGGGGTAGGCAGTGTAGCAGATACACTGGCATGGTTGCCCGCCACTTGTATGGGTTTTCATACGATCCCCAACCGGGTGGCAGCGTGTTTAGCGAAAGCGCCCCTTCAACGTAACCTGCCATATTGTCGCAGTCGCCAGATTCGAAATCCTCCGTTTCGATAATGTGGGCCGGCTGCCCTGGATTCCAGTCAGAAGTGGTCAGAGGCATCTCGGATACGGATATTGGGGCCTTACCCGAGTGCCTGAAGGTCCACATCAAGTCTCCGTGTGAGATGCTTCCTGTTAACCTAATGAAGCGCGGAAGGCTTCCGTGAGGGGCCGCAATGACTGACTCTATGCTGTAGCTCTGTAATGGCTTACCGGCGCTAATTTTGCCTGTCACGAGGCTGAATGTAGCGCCAGCTAGACCAATCAGAAACAAAATGCTGCCAATCTTTTCCCTGAGGTTTAACCGCATTCACCACGCCTTGTTATTTAAAACGAATTGTTAATATAATTGCGGGATAATACAATCGTCACTTAAGAGTGGTCATGTGCCATGGCCAGCTTCCATCCTATCTCGGGTGGCCTGTTCGAGTTGCTGCTTGTTAAGAAATAGGCCGTTCTTGAGCGACATAGACTTTTTGCATCACAAGATGGATTACTTCTCTACCGCAATGACGGAGCATCACTCCTCCAGCCTATACCCCACACCCGGCTCGGTTTTTAGATGCGTGGAAAAATCCGTGCCCAGCTTGCGGCGCAACTGGCCGATATAGACGCGCAGATAAGCCACATCCTCGGTATGCGCCGGGCCCCAGATGGCGGTGAGGATTTGCCGGTGTGTCAGTACTCGGCCGTAATTGCGGGCGAGCAGCAGCAGCAGCGCGTGTTCGCGTTTGGTCAGGTTCAGCGCCTCGCCGTGTAGCGTGGCTTTGGGCGTGGCTTGTTCAATATCCAGCCCCGCCAGGCTGAGCTTATGGGTGCTGGCCGCGGGCTGGCCTTTATGGCGTAGGGCGGTGCGGATGCGTGCCAGCAGCTCGCCCAGGCCAAAGGGTTTTTCCACGTAGTCGTCAGCGCCGGCATCGAGTGCCGCGATCTTCTCGGCCTCGCGGTCCCGCGCGGAGAGCACGATCACCGGCACATCCGAAAAGCCGCGCAGTTTGCGGAGAACTTCGTGGCCGTCCATGTCCGGCAGGCCGAGATCCAGCAGCACCAAATCCGGCGCGCTACTGGCAGCCTGACGCAGCGCGTCCTCGCCACGTTCGGCGCGCAGTGGCTCGAACCCGGCGGCGGTGAGGGCGGGGGCCAGGAAGCGGTGGATTTGCGGTTCGTCGTCAACCACCAGAATGCGGCTGGTGATCATGCGGCGGGGAGTTCCAGCGTGATGATGGTGCCGGGCAGGCCATCGGCGGGCAGGTCCAGGCGCGGGCTTTGTGCCGCAATGCTACCGCCCATGGCCTCAGTGAACGCTTTGGCGATGGCGAGGCCGAGCCCGGTGCCGGGGGCCACGCGGTCTCCCCGGCTGGCGCGGAAGAAACTGTCGAACACGGCGTCCAGTTCGCCGGAGGGGATGCCGACGCCTTCATCGGCCACTGTGATGCGGACCTTGGTATCGTCCCGCGTTGTGGTGATGTTGATATGGCTGCCTTGGGGGGCGTATTTCACGGCGTTGTCCAGCAAGTTCACCATCACCTGTTCCAGCAGCGCCGGGTCCGCCAGCACGTGGGAGGCGTCCGGGGCGATATTCACGCCCGTATACATGGCGCCGCTGACACGCGCGATGGCGGCCTCGATCAACTCGCCCAGGCGCACGCGCTCCCGCCGGGCCGTGATGCCGCCGCCCTCCACCCGCGCCATGTCCATGATGTTGGCGAGGAATTTGGTCATGCGCGCGGTGTCCTGGGTGATGCTGGCGAGCAGGTCGGCGCGGGTGGGGGCGTCCAGCGCGTCGCCGGACTGGGCCAGGGTTTCGGCGGCGCCGCGTATGGAGGTGAGCGGCGTGCGCAGATCGTGGCTGAGCGAGGAGAGCAGGGCATTGCGGAGCTTCTGGCTGTCCTCCTGCGCCTGGGCGCGGGCGGTCTGCATCGCGAACCGGGCACGCTCCATGGCCATGGCGGTCTGGCCCGCCAGGGTGCTGAGGGTTTGCACCAGCGGCGCGGGCGGGGTGGAGGCGGGCCGGGCGCCGAGCACGCCGGCGACGCCGCCATTGGCGTGCAGGGGTAGAAAGCGCCAGGGCACGGAGGGCAGGGTGGCGGTGCCGATGCCGGTTTCTATGCCGTGGGCGAAGCACCATTGCGCCGCCGCCTGGGCGCCTTCATCCAGTTCCGTATCCGCGGGCTGCCGCGCCTCGCCATGAAGCCCG
>JAQUAC010000196.1 GCA_028687415.1 Acidocella sp.
ACTGGCTGCGCAAGAAGGGCCTTTCCGCCGCCGCCAAGAAGTCCGGCCGCGTTGCCTCCGAGGGTCTGATTGGCGTTGCCCTGGCGCCCGGCAAGGCCGCCATGGTCGAGATCAATGCCGAGACCGATTTCGTCGCCCGTAACGAGGCATTCCAGAACTTCGTCGAGACCGTCGCCAAGCTGGCCCTGACCACCGGCGAGGATGTGGAGGCCCTGAAGGCTGCCCAGTACCCCGGCACTGGCCGCACCGTCGCGGAAGAGATCGTGCATCTGGTCGCCACCATTGGCGAGAACATGACCGTGCGCCGCGTTGCCGTCATTGATGTTCCGGGTGGCACCGCCGCCGCCTATATCCATGGCGCGCTGAAGCCGGGCCTGGGCAAGATCGGCGTCATCGTCGGGCTGTCCGGCAAGGCCGATGAGGCGACCGAGCTTCTGGGCAAGCAGATTGGCATGCATATCGCCGCCACCCGCCCAGACGCGCTGTCCGTCGCGGATGTGGACCCGGCCGCGCTGGAGCGCGAGAAGAACGTGCTTTCCGAGCAGGCTCGCGCCTCCGGCAAGCCGGAAGCCATCATCGAGAAGATGGTCGATGGCCGCGTGAAAAAGTACTACGAGGACGTGGTGCTGCTGGAGCAGGTCTGGGTGCATGACGGCGAGAGCAAGGTGAAGACCGTGGCTGAGAAGGCCGGAGTTAAGGTTGTCGGCTTCGTGCGCTTCAACCTTGGTGAGGGCATTGAGAAGGAAACTTCTGACTTCGCGGCTGAGGTTGCGGCGGCCGCCGGGGTTTAATCAACGGCAGTGCTGAGCTAAACCAGGGCGGTTCGGGCATTTTGCTCGGACCGCCCTTACTGTAAGGACGTCTCCATGACAGTGATCCCTCAATATAAGCGCGTGCTGCTGAAGGTCTCGGGCGAGGCCCTGATGGGTAATCGCGATTACGGGCTGGATACGGACACGGTGAACGCCATCGCGGCGGATGTCGGCGATGTCGTGGCCATGGGCGTGGAAGTCTCGCTTGTCATTGGCGGCGGCAACATCTTCCGCGGCGTGGCCGGGGCCGCTGGCGGCATGGACCGCGCCCAGGCGGATTATATGGGCATGCTGGCCACGGTGATGAACGCGCTGGCCATGCAGTCGGCGTTGGAGAAGCGCAACGTGCCGACTCGGGTGCAGTCGGCCATTCCCATGTCCTCGGTGTGCGAACCCTATATTCGCCGCCGGGCCGAACGGCACATGGAGAAGGGCAGGGTGGTGATCTTCGCCGCCGGCACCGGTAACCCGTTCTTTACCACGGACACCGCCGCCGCCTTGCGCGCTGCCGAGATGAAGTGCGATGCCATGCTGAAAGGCACCCAGGTGGACGGCGTGTATTCCGCTGACCCCCGCAAGGTGCAGAATGCCGAGCGCTATGAGGAGCTGACCTATCTGGATGTGCTGGCGCGTGACCTGAACGTCATGGATGCCTCCGCCATCAGCCTCTCGCGCGAGAACAAGCTGCCTATCATCGTTTTCAACATTCATGCGCCGGGTGCGTTTGCCGCCGTGATGCGCGGCGAGGGCCGCTTCACCCGGATCACCGAACCGCACGCTTAAGGAACGCGACAAATGGCTGATATCGCTGAAATCAAGACCGACCTCACCCGCCGCATGGATGGCGCGCTGGACGCGCTGAAGCGCGAATTCGGCGGCCTGCGCACCGGCCGCGCCTCTCCGGCGCTGCTGGAACCGGTGAAGGTGGAGGCCTATGGCCAGTACATGCCGATCAATCAGGTCGCGACCATCGCCGTGCCGGAAGCGCGGATGATCACCGTGCAGGTCTGGGATCGCTCGATGGTCAACTCCGTGGTCGCTGCCATCCGCGATTGCGGGCTGGGGCTGAACCCGCAGCCGGACGGCCAGGTGGTGCGCGTGCCATTGCCGGTACTCACCGAGGAACGCCGCAACGAGCTGGCCAAGACCGCCGGCAAATACGCCGAGGCTGCCCGCATCGCGGTGCGCGGCGTGCGCCGGGATGGCATGGAGCAGCTCAAGGCGCTGCTGAAGAAATCCGAGATCTCCGAGGATGACGAGCGCGACTGGGCTGACCAAGTGCAGAAGCTGACCGACGGCTACGTCAAGCGCGTTGATGAAACTTTGTCGGACAAAGAGAAGGACATCCGCCAGGTTTGATGGCCGATCTGATCCCCCTCCTCGTGCCGCGCCATGTGGCCATTATCATGGACGGCAATGGCCGCTGGGCTGCGGCCAGGGGGCTCCCGCGCGTGGCCGGGCACCGGGAAGGAGCGAAGGCCGTGCGCCGCACGGTGGAGGCGGCCATCGAGCAGGGGGTGCGCTATCTTACGCTGTTCGCCTTCTCCTCCGAGAACTGGCAGCGCCCGCCCGATGAGGTCTCCGACCTCACCTTCCTGATGAAGCACTATCTGCGCAGCGAGCTGGACGAGATGCATCAGCAGGGCGTGCAGTTGCGCATCATCGGCGAGCGCGAGCGCTTTGGCCCCAACATGACCACCGAGCTGGAAGCCGCCGAGCGCCGCACCGCTGGTAATTCCCGGTTGACGCTGGTGATGGCGCTCTCCTATGGCGGACGCGCGGATATAGTGGCGGCGGCGCGCAAGGCTATTGCCGCAGGCATCGCGCCGGAGGCCCTGACCGAGGAGAACTTCCCCGGCTTCCTGGCCACGGACGGCATCCCCGACCCGGATCTGCTGATCCGCACCAGCGGCGAGCGGCGCATTTCCAACTTCCTGCTCTGGCAGGCGGCTTACAGCGAGATGCTGTTCACCCCGGTGCTCTGGCCGGACTTCACCGCGCGGGATTTCGCTGCGGCGCTGGAGGATTACGCTACAAGGGAGCGACGCTTTGGCGCACGCCCTGTCTGATCCGGCGCCGAAGGCGATCTCGGGCCGCTGGTCGGATTTCTCCGTTCGTGCGGCCTCCGCCCTGGTGCTGGGGCCGATTGCGATTTTCTGCGTCTGGCACGGCGGATGGGCCTGGAGCGCGTTGCTGGCCGTGGCCATGGCCGGGCTGGGCTGGGAGTGGGGCAAACTGGCGAAGCTCGCCAAGCCTGTCATCCTTGCCGCATTGCTGCTGGTGGTATGGGGCAGCGGGCTTGTTGGCGGGCTGCCCGCAGCGCTGCTGGCCGTTGCCGTGGCGGCGCTTACCGCACGGGTGTTTTGCGGAAGCTTTGCCGCCTGGGGGGTACCCTATGCCGGCATTGGCGGCATCTCGCTGTTCTGGTTGCGCCTGCGCCCGGATGTGGGGCTCATGGACACGCTGTTTCTGGTTCTGGTTGTCTGGGGTACGGATATCGGCGCGTATCTCGCCGGGCGTCTGCTGGGCGGGCCTAAGCTGGCGCCGCGCATCTCGCCGGGAAAAACCTGGAGTGGCTCGTTGGGGGGGCTGTTCATAGGCGCGCTGGCGGGAGAGTTACTGGCGGGTGGGTTGCTCGGGTTTTCCCTGGCCGCGTTCGGCGTTGGGCTGCTGCTCAGCCTGTGCGCCCAGGCCGGGGATTTGCTGGAAAGTGCAATCAAGCGCAAACTAGGCGTGAAAGATTCCGGCCGGACGATTCCGGGCCATGGCGGGTTATTTGACCGGCTGGATGGGTTTTTGGCCGCAGCACCCGTTGCGGCGCTGCTGGCGTTTTGCATGCATGGAGGCATACCAATATGGGGGTAAAGCGGCTCACAATCCTCGGGTCCACTGGGAGCGTTGGTACGCAAACCCTTGATATTGTAGTAGAGAACCCTGAGGCTTATGCCATTGGCGCGCTGATTGGCGGACGCAATGTGGCGCTGCTGGCCGCGCAGGCCCGCAAGTTCCGGCCCGAGATTACCGTGATTTCCGACGAGTCGCTGTTGCCGGAGCTGCGCGCTGCGCTGGCGGACACGGGGCTTGAATGCGCCGCCGGGCGCGCCGCCGTGCTGGAAGCCGCCGCGAGGCCGGTGGACTGGACGATGTCGGCCATCACCGGCTGCATCGGGCTGGAGCCGACGCTGGCAGCGGTGAAGCATGGCGGCACCATTGCCTTCGCCAATAAAGAGGCCCTGGTTTCCGCTGGTGACGTGTTCCTGCGCGCCGTGGCTGACGCCAAGGCGACGCTGCTGCCGGTCGATTCCGAGCACAACGCCATCATGCAGGCTATGGCCGACGGCAATGCCAAGTCCGTGGACAAGATCGTGCTTACCGCCTCGGGCGGACCGTTCCGCACCTTGGCGTGGGAAGAGATGCGCGGCATCACCCCGGAGGCGGCACTCCGCCACCCGGTCTGGTCGATGGGCGCGAAAATCTCCATCGACAGCGCGACGATGATGAACAAGGGCCTTGAAGTTATTGAGGCTGCAAGATTGTTCTCCCTGCCGTCGGAGAAGATTGATGTGCTGGTGCACCCGCAATCAGTCATCCACGGCATGGTGTGCTATGCGGACGGCTCGGTCTTGGCGCAGCTCGGCTCGCCGGATATGCGTATTCCCATCGCGCACACGCTGGCCTGGCCCACCCGCCTCACCACCCAGGCGCCGCGGCTCGACCTGACCGAGGTGGCGAAGCTGGAATTCTACCCGCCGGACGAGGTACGCTTCCCGGCGCTGCGCTTGGCGCGTGAGGCGCTGGTGGCGGGGCATGGCGCCCCCACGGTACTGAATGCCGCCAACGAGATCGCTGTCGCGGCCTTCCTGGAACGGCGAATAGGCTTCCTCGACATCGCCTATATCGTCGAGAGCGTGATGCAGAGCTTCGGCGCGCCGCCGGTGGATGACCTCGCCGCGGTGCTGGCGCTGGACGAAGCCGCAAGGGCAGCCGCCACGGCGCTGGCCAGCGCGAAGGCGGCATAACCATGCTGGACACGCTACGCACAGGGGCTGCCTTCATCGTCGCGCTGGGTGTGCTTATTTTCATCCATGAGCTGGGGCATTATTTTGCCGCTC
>JAQUAC010000197.1 GCA_028687415.1 Acidocella sp.
CTCCAACACATGGATGAGCATGTCCCTGCGCGAAGGCAAGAATCGCGAAATCCGCCGCGTCATGGAAGCCCTGGCCCTGCCCGTCACACGCCTCATCCGCGTGGCCTACGGGCCGTTCCAGCTCGGCACCCTGCCCCGCGGCGCGGTGGAAGAAGTCAACGGTAAAGTCCTGCGCGAACAGGTGCCGGGCCTGGGGAAGTGAACATGGAGCGCGGGCAACCACAGGCAGCGCCTTTGGCATCCATCCGAGTCACGCGGTCCAGAGGCACGGCGCTCTCCTGCGGAGCCTCGGCGCCATGAGCATCCCCCCCGGCCCGCGCGTGATTGCGGGGCTTTGGCGTGGCCGCCGTCTGGCGGCACCGTTGGGGCTGGAGACGCGTCCGACCAATGCGCGGGCGCGGCAGGCTGTGTTCGACATTCTGGCGCATGCGCCATGGTGCGAGTTGCGCGGCGCGAAGGTGCTGGATGTGTTCGCGGGCACTGGCGCGTATGGGCTGGAAGCGCTCTCGCGTGGGGCGGCGGAGGCGGTGTTCTTCGAACAGGCCCAGGCAGCGCTGGCGGCGTTGCGGGCGAATATCGCCGCCTGCCGCGCGGAGAGTACCGCCCGCGTGGTGACAGGCGATGTTTTATCCCCCCCGCCGGGTGCGCCGCATGATCTGGTGTTTCTGGACCCGCCTTACGGCAAGGATCTGGTGCCCAAAGCGCTGGCGGCCTTGCGGGCGCGCGGCTGGCTGGCGCCGGGGGCGCTGGTGGTGGCGGAGCTGGGGCCAGATGACGCGTTGGACGTACCCGAGCCTCTGGCCGAGCGCACCCATGGCAAGGCGCGGGTGAAAATCTGGCGGGTGTAGCGGGGCGCTATTCAGCCGCGTGGCGCAGCGAAAAACCCGGCTCGTAGCCCAGCCTTTCATTCAGCGCCCGCAACCCGCTCGCGGCAAAAAACGCCTCTGCCGCTGGGGACCATAGCGAAGCGGAACGGTCCCGTTGCGAAAGCGTGGAGGTTGGCTGGCCGCACGTGGCGCGCAACGCCGCATCCAGTCCCGGCACCGGCGAGCCAGGGGGCACTATACCGCGCACCGCATCCTCATAGCGCAGCACAGGCTCCCGCCGTTCTAGTATAACGTTGGCCATATTAATGATGTGGGCGATGTCCAGGCTTTCAAACTGGCAAAGAAAGGCGATGAAGCCCGGCTCCGGGGGCAGGCCGCGCCAAGCGGCATCGGCGGCGGAGATCGGCTGCACTTTTGCGATTTTGAACGCATAGAGCGAAGCCAGCACATCCCGCAGGTTACGGATCACATGCAGCACGGTCACACCGGCGCGGACGGCTTCATCCAACTGCCCGTGATCGTCCACATGCCCCACCGCCAGATCGCCAGGGCGCATGAGATGCGCGACCCCGCCAGTGGGCGCCGGCACGGCAAAACCATCCGGGCTACGATGCAGATTCTCTTCGGCCACCCCCCGGTAATCATGGCAGAAGAATGGAGCCAGATGCAGACGCAAGGGCCGCGCGCCGAGCCAAGCCATGGCGGCCTCCAGGAAATAGGTGCCACTCTTGGGGATGGAGTTGACGAGCAAAGGCTTCAGGCTGGTGTTACCGGCGGGCTGGTCGAGCGTCACCACCGGCATGAGGTACAGACCCGGCATGCTGGAGGAAAGGAAGACATTGGCATCCGGGTAATGGCGTAGCGTGTTGGTGGTTTCACCTGCGGCATTAAGGAAACGCAGCTCTCCGCCGCTTATCACGTAGCCATGTTCGTTCGGATGGACATAAGACGTCACACGCCCATCCTCATGCAGCGCCACATGGCCGAAATGTCCCGCTTCCAGAGAGCCGAAGCGGTATAGCGTGCGATGGATGCGCTGCTGGGATTGAGAAGATGAGCCTAGAGTCTGCATAGTGACTGAATATATAATATAATTGTCACAATCCATGCCGCTTTTTGTAGCGCTATGTTTCAGCAAACCATTACAAACATTATTGATTTTGTATCCTTACACCCTCATCCCCAGCCTAGACCTTAACATAACCCCCTATCATGGACAGGTATTTCCCCCCGCGCTCCGGCCCACAATAAGCCTAAAAAATGCTTAACCCTGCTTGGCGCCCAGCGTCCGCTCGGCAATATCCAGGAAGTTGCCGAAAATCCGGTGCGCGGCGTTCAGCAGCGGCGGGAATTGCGCCATCACCTCCGCCTGCACCACCGGCAGCGCCCCCGGCCCGCGCACACTCTCCAGCGCCGCCGCGTATTCCGGCAGTTGCGCCCAGTCCGGCGCGGTGGTTTCGGTGAGTTCCATGTGAAATTGCAGCCCGTAAGCGGCGTCGCCCAGGCGCATCGCCTGAATGAAGCAGCCCGGCGAGGTCGCGAGCTGCACGCCACCCGGCGGCAGGCGCTTCACCTCCGCCCCGTGCCACTGGAAGCACGGCCAGACCGGCGGCAAAGCGTTAAAAATCGGATCGCCCTCCACCCGCACCTGGGAAATCCCCACTTCCGGCGCGCCCGCCATGGGCTCCACCAGCCCGCCGCAGGATTGCGCCAATAATTGGTGGCCCAGGCAAATGCCAAAATATGGCCGCCCGGCCTCCGCCCATGCACGGATGGCCGCCATCTCGTCCAGCAGCCAGGGGTATTTTTCCGTCTCCCACACATCCATCGGCCCGCCCATTACCAGCAGGGCGTCGTAATCATTGAGCGGCGGAATCGCCTCCCCCTCATCCAGCTCCACGGGATGCAGGCTGTGCCCCCGCGCGGCCGTAACGTCGCGGAAGCTGCCCGGATGCTCCGAGGCAACATGCTGAAAGACGAGTATTTTCATATCCTGGCCAACTCCCCATTCGTGGCGGTCTCTCCCGCATTATCCCAGAGAATTAAAGTTGCGTGAAGCAGTGCGTTGAGCGGCGGTTAAGCTTTTTACTGGCACCTTACCCATGCGTTCACCATTGCGGACCCTGGTACCGATGAATTTCATGCACACGGACATTCTGGCCGGAACCGGGCTGCTGGCCGCCTTGCTGCTACTGGCCGGCACCATCGCGGCCATGCGGGCGGACAGCTTGTTCCTCCGCCGCCGGCTGGAGGCCGAGATCAGCACCCACCGGCAATGGAGCCGGGCGCTGGCGGATGCGGGGTTCGACGGCCTGCTGATCCACCGCCAGGGCGTGATCCTGATGATGAACCGGGCGCTGGTGCACATGCTGGGCGTGCGCGAGCGCGAATGGTTGGGCCAGAACTTCGCCACCCTGGCGCGGGAGGACCAGCAACCAGCTCTGCGGGCAGAGCTGGAGGCGCCGCAAGCCAGCCCTGTGGCATTCAATCTGGTCCCGCCGAATAAACCCGTGATCACCGCCGAGCTGAGCAGCCAGACCATCGCCTATGAGGGCCAGCCCGCAACGGTGACGGCGTTGCGCGACATCACCCAGCGCCTGGCCGATGCAACGCGGATCGCCCGGCTGACCAATTACGACGAGCTGACCGGCCTGCCCAACCGCAAGCATTTCACCACCCTTCTGGCCCAGGCCGTGGCCGCTGGTAGCCAGTACTACCAACAAGGCGCGGTGACGCTGTTCATCACCGATATCGACCACTTCAAAACCGCCAACGAGCAACTTGGCCGCGCCGGGGGCGATATGCTGTTGCAGCAGCTCACCCAGCGCATCGGCGCGCTGCTGGCCAAGGAGGATGTGCTCGCCCGCCTCGGCAGCGACAAATTCGCCCTGCTGCTGACACCTGACAGCCCGCCCAATCGCGGCCTTCTGCTCGGCGGGCAGCTACTCGCCGCCTGCAACGAGCCGTTCATCGTGGACGGCCAGCTCGCCAAGCTCAGCCTGTCCATCGGTATCGGCATGTACCCGGACCACGCGGCGGATGCGGAGGGGCTGATGCAAGCAAGCGAGCTTGCCCTGGCCCAGGCTGCGCGGGCGGGCGGCGGGGCGCTGCATCTGTTCCGGCATGAGGACATGGCCCCCAAACCCGCCTCCCGCTCCGCCGGGCCGCGCCCGCACGTAGTGGAAACTACGCATCTACGCGACGATTTGCGCGCCGCCATGTCCAGGGGCGAGATCAAGCTGCTTTACCAGCCCATCCTGGCCCTGCCCGACCTGTCCCTCGCCGGGTTCGAGGCCCTGGCCCGCTGGCAGCACCCGGCGGAAGGGCTGCTGGGGCCGGAGCGCTTCATGCCCATTGCCGACGCCGCCGGGCTGGCACAGGAACTGGGCAGCCAGCTTATCGAACGCGCCTGCGCCGAGGCTGTTGCCGCCGGAGTCCCACGCATCGCGGTCAACCTCTCCCAGGCGCAGCTGCGCGACGCCGATCTGCCAGCCCGGCTCAGCGCCATATTGCGCAAGACCGGGCTGCGGCCGGACTGCCTGGAGATCGAGATCAGCGACGCGCTGCTGGCCGAACCGCAGGGCAGCGTGGCGCAGGTGCTGCACGCGGTGCGGGCGCTCGGCATCGGCATCGCGCTGGACGATTTCGGCACAGGCGCGTCATCGCTCAGCATGCTCTGCCACTTGCCGCTCAACCGACTAAAGATCGACCGCAGCGTGGTGCGGCAGCTGGGACAGGACAAAACCGCTGAGGCCATCGTCAACGCCGTCGTCACCCTCTGCGCCAATCTGCAATTAGAGGTCACGGCGCTAGGCGTGGAAAGCGAGACGCAACTCGCCTTGCTGCGCCAGCACGGTTGCCATGCCGGGCAGGGCAGCCTGCTGGGCGAGCCTGCGGTGCGCGCCATTTCCCGTGGCCCGGATATCGCCGCCGCGCGGGCGTGACTCGGCGCGGCATGCTATGCTGCCGCCATGCAACCCGTGATCCGCCGCCTCGCTGAAACCACCGTCAACCGCATCGCCGCTGGCGAGGTCATCGAGCGCCCGGCGGCGGCGGTGAAGGAGCTGGTGGAGAACGCGCTGGA
>JAQUAC010000198.1 GCA_028687415.1 Acidocella sp.
GGGGTCGCCCGGGGCCGGTTGAGGCAGTTGGCCCAACTCCGGCGGCAAGGAGAGCGGCGCTTGCGTGCCGACCTGGAAAGCATCTGGCGGATTGGCGGTGAGGCCAAATGTCTTTTTGGTGTCAACACTGCACCCTGCGACCGCCAAGGCGAGCGCTAAGGTAGAGGCGGCGGTGGCGGCGCGGCGGGCGGAGCAGAAGGTTTTCATGTCGTCTTCCTATCGCTCCCCCTCGCTTGCCGCAACGGGGGTTTTTTGCAGCAAGTTCTCCAGCATCAGGGCGATGACGCCACAGACGATGGCTGAATCCCCCACATTGAACACCCAGGGGTAGAAAACCGCCCCGATATGCACCTGAATGAAGTCCACCACCGCGCCGAAGCGCAGGCGGTCTATGACATTGCCTATGGCGCCCCCGGCTATGGCGCCGATGGCGCAGACAGCGATCCAACTGCGGCTGCGCCAGAGCCAGGCAAACAGCGCCAGGACCACCAGCGTGGCGACGCCGGCAAGCAGAATACGGCTGGCGGCACCGGCGAACATGCCGAAGGTAATGCCGTGATTCCAGACCAGGACGAGATTAATCACCGGCGCCAGGGTGAGCACGTGGCCGTCCTCCATGTGCAACTGGTGCAAGACCAGATATTTACTCCCCTGGTCAGCGGCCAGAACCAAGGCCGCCAGCAGAAAACCGGTGAGACGGCGCATCAGCCCACAGCCTCGCAGCAGCGCTTGCACAGCGTGGGGTGCACTGCATCGCTGCCGACTTCCGGTAGAATTTTCCAGCAGCGTTCGCATTTCTGGCCGGGGGCGGCAACCGCCGTGTTATGCTCACCAAAGCGCGCCGCCGAGGTGATGCAGATATCCGCCCATAATCCGGCATCGCCCAGCACGGCTTGCGCCGCCGGGGAAAGAATGGCCTCGGCCTGCAACGAGGAACCAATGGCCTTGTCGCGGCGCATCTCCTCAATGGCGCCAGTGACGTCGCTGCGATATTCACGGATTTTCGCGAAGGTCTCGGCCAGCGCATCGTCGCGCCACGCCACCGGGATTTCTGGGAACGGCGTGAGATGCACGGAAGCCTCCGCGCCGAAGCGGGCGCAGAACGCTTCCTCTGCCGTGAAGGGCAAAGCCGGGGCCAGCCAAGAGGTAAGACAGCGCAGCAGGATATCCAAAAAGCTGCGGCAGGCACGGCGGGTTTTGGAAGACGGCGCGTCGCAATACAGCGCGTCTTTACGGATGTCGAAATAGAATGCCGAAAGATCCGTGGCGCAGAAATGATGGATGGCGGGGTAGACGCCGGTCCAGTCATGGGTCTGCACGGCGCCCTGGACTTTGCCATTCAGCTCCCACAGGCGATGCAGCAGGAATTTTTCCAGCGCGGGGAACTGCGCCTCGGGCAGCTTTTCTGCATCCGTGAAACCATCCAGCGAACCAAGAATCCAGCGCAGGCTGTTGCGCAGGCGGCGGTAAAGTTCGGCCTGCTGCTTGAGGATTTCAGGACCGATGCGAAGGTCTTCCGAGGTGTCCGAGTTCATCACCCACAGACGCAGGATATCCGCGCCGTATTTGTCGTTCACCTCCTGCGGGGCGGTGACGTTGCCGAGCGATTTCGACATCTTTCGGCCCTGCTCGTCGAGCACGAAACCATCCGTGACGATGGTCTTGAACGGGGCGACGCCGCGCGTGCCGACGGATTCCAGCAGTGAGGCCTGGAACCAGCCGCGATGCTGGTCAGAGCCTTCAAGGTAGACATCAGCCGGGGTGGGCAGGCCGCGCGCCTCCAGCACGAAGGCATGGGTGGAACCGGATTCGAACCACACATCGACAACGTCGAAAATCTGCTCGTAATTCTCAGCCTTGTAGGCGTTACCAAGAAAGTCCTGCGCAGGGCGGGCGTACCAGGCATCCGCGCCCTCGGCGGTGAAAATCTCCACCACGCGGGCCATCACGTCTGCATCACGCAGCGGTTCGTGAGTGCGCTTGTCCACAAAAATGGCAATCGGCACGCCCCAGGCGCGCTGACGCGAGATGCACCAATCGGGGCGGGATTCGACCATGGAGCGGATACGATTGCGGCCGATCTCGGGGACGAATTTCGTATCATCGATGGCGGCAAGCGCCTTTTCACGAATTTTACCCTCGCCGTCCATGCGGATGAACCATTGCGCGGTGGCACGGTAGATGAGCGGCGCTTTCGAGCGCCAGGAATGCGGGTAGGAGTGCAGGAACTCGTTACGGTGCAGCAGCGCACCTGCCTCCGTGAGCGCCTTGCAGACGGGATCAGCGGCTTTGTAGACGTGCAGGCCCGCGAAGAGCGGCACGTTAGCGTAGTAAGTACCGTCAGCATCCACCGTATCCGGCACCTTGATGCCATGCGCCTTGCATAGAGCGAAATCGTCCTCACCATGACCGGGGGCCATGTGAACAATGCCAGTGCCGGCCTCCATGGTCACGAAATCACCTAGCATCAGCGGTACGGTGAAATCATAACCCGCATCCTGTGTGGCCAACGGGTGGTGGAAGCGCTTGCCTTCCAGCGCCGCCCCCTTGAATTTTTCCAGCACTGTATGGGCGGAGATGCCAACCGCGGCAGCGAAATTCTCCAGCAGGGCCTCGGAAACGATGAGTTTCTCCCCCACCATGGCTAAACTGCCATCAGTGACGGCATCCACTGTGAGCAGCACGTAATCCAACTCATGCCCGGCGGCGAGGCCGCGATTGCCGGGGATGGTCCAGGGCGTGGTGGTCCAGATAACGATGGAGGCATCGCCCTCCACGGCGCGGAAACGCACGTAGATCGCCGTGTCTTTCTTATCGTAATACTCGACCTCGGCCTCCGCGAGCGCGGTTTTCTCCACCGGGCTCCACATCACCGGGCGCAGGCCGCGATACAGCGCGCCGTTCAGCAGGAACTTGCCGATTTCGCCAGCGATGCTGGCCTCGGAGGCGAAATCCATCGTCGCGTAACGGTTGGCCCAATCGCCGGCCACGCCGAGGCGCTGGAACTCCGCCGACTGCACATTCAGCCAGTGTTGCGCGTATTCCCGGCACTCCTTGCGAAATTCCAGAACCGGCACCTGATCCTTGTCCAGCTTCTTGGCGCGGTACTGTTCTTCCACCTTCCATTCGATGGGCAGGCCGTGGCAGTCCCAGCCAGGGATATAGTCGGCATCCTTGCCCGCCATCTGCTGGGCGCGGTTGATGACATCCTTATGAATTTTGTTCAGCGCATGGCCAATGTGCAGATTGCCGTTGGCGTAGGGGGGGCCATCGTGCAGCACGAATGTCGGGCGCCCCTGCCCCGCCGCGCGCAGCTTCTGCCATAGCCCCATCTCGGCCCAGCGGGCGAGCATCTCCGGCTCGCGCTTGGGCAGTTCGCCACGCATGGGAAAATCCGTGCGCGGCAGGAACACGGTAGCTTTGTAATCGGGCTTGGAGGTGGAATCGTTCATGGGACCAGGGGTTTCTCTTGATTCTTGTCACTGTCAAGCAGGGTACGGGCCTGCGCGGCATCTTCCAGTATCTGCGCCTTAAGCGCCTCGAAGCTGGGAAATTTCTGTTCCTCGCGGATAAAATGGTGCAGGCGGATTGCCAGATCCTGGCCATAGAGATCACCGGCGAAGTCAAAGAAATGCGCTTCGAGCCGGGATTCCGTGCCGCCCACCGTGGGGCGCTGGCCAATATTGGCGACGCCGCCCACAACCTGCCCACCAATGCGGGCAGTAATAACGTAAACGCCGCGCAGCGGCTCCAGATGCCGGCCGAGCGGGATGTTGGCGGTGGGGAAGCCAATGGTGCGCCCCCGTGCGTCGCCATGCGCCACGACGCCGCGAATAACATGGGGCCGCCCCATAAGCTGGGCAGCGCGCTCGGGGTAGCCGTCCTGCAACAGGCGGCGGATGCGGCTGGAGGAGATAGGCCCCTGCGCGTCCGTGAAGGACGGCACGATGGTCAGCCCCATGCCCAGCACCTCGGCCCGCGCGGCTAGCAGCGCGACATCGCCGCCGCGGCGATGGCCGAAGGCGAAATCCGCGCCGCAGGTGATCTGCGTAGCGCCCAGCCCCCCATGCAGCACCTCGGTGACGAAGGCTTCCGCGCTCAGATGCGAGAAATTTGTGTCGAAGGGTATCTGGTAGAGGATATCCACCCCCAGCCCCGCCAGGGCGGCGGCACGCTCGGCGGCCAGTGTCAGGCGGAAGGGCGGGTCCTGCGGGCGGAAGAATTCACGCGGGTGCGGCTCGAAGGTAAGCACGGCACGGGGCGCGCCAGGGCGCGCTGCATGGGCAGCGCGCAGCACGGCGGCATGGCCGAGATGCACACCGTCGAAATTACCCAGCGCCACACTGGCGCCGCGCGCGGCCACGGGCAAACCGCGCCAATCGTCGAAAATCTCCATGGACATGCAAAAGCGCCAACACTTGGCCAATGGTCAAGTGTGGGGCAGAAGGGGCGGAGCTGTCACTGCCGGAACTGAAAGTCCAGGTTATGCGAATTATCGTCAAATTTCTGGCCACCCTTGTCCTTATCCTCGCTTTGGCTTGGGTGGGGCTGTGGTGGTACGCGCAAGGCCGGCTGGAAGCCGGGCTCACCAACTGGATGAACCAGATGGGCGCGAACGGCACCGTGCAGATCAGCTATGACACGCTGACACGCGGGACCTCCCCACTGACCGCCAAGGTGGAGCTGACCAATGTGCGCGTCTCCGTGCAGTCAGGCCCGGATGCGGCACCGATTCTGGTGACATTGCCCAGCTTCGGCATGCATATCGACATTGCCAACCCGATGCTTCTGCATTTCGACAATCCATCCGAGATTGGGATCAACTCGGCGCGCGGGCAGATGGCCGTAACCTTCGGCAATATCGTTTCGTTCGACCGGCTGGTGCCGAAAGCGCTGTTCGA
>JAQUAC010000199.1:0-1864 GCA_028687415.1 Acidocella sp.
CTTCTGCCGCGTGGTGGACGACATCGCTGACGAGGAAGGGCGGGATTTCGCCGCCAAGCAGGCGGAGCTGAACGAATGGCGCCAGCGCATCGCGGCTCTTTACCAGGGCGAGGCGGATGAGCCCATCAGCCGCGCCTTGCTCTCCGTGGTGCGGGATTACGGCATGCGGGAGACGGATTTCCTTGCCATCATCGACGGCATGGAGATGGATGCGGGGGAGCCGATCATCGCACCCAGCCTCGCCGAGCTGGATTTGTACTGCGACCGCGTGGCCTCCGCCGTGGGCCGGCTTTCCGTGCGCGCCTTCGGCGATGCCTCACCGGCAGCGGATGAGGTGGCGCACGCGCTGGGGCGCGGGCTGCAACTCACGAACATTTTACGAGATGTGCCCGAGGACGCAGAGCGGGGGCGCATCTACCTGCCGCGCGAATTCCTGGATGAAGCCGGCATACCACCCGACCCGGCCACAATACTGAAACACCCAGCCCTACCCCTGGTCTGCGCCCGCGTGGCGGAGATGGCGGAACAGAACTTCGCCCGCGCCAAGGCGGCGATGCTGCGCTGCGACAAGCAGGCCATGCGCCCAGCCCAAATGATGGAGGCCAGCTACAGGCCGCTTTTAAACATTTTACGGCGCCGTCATTTCAGTTATGCAGGGAAACGCATTAAATTGCCGAAATGGCGCAAGCTGATTCTGGCGGCGCGCCTGCTGATCAACTGAGGAAATGTCATGAGTGTCCACGTCATCGGTGCCGGGCTGGCCGGTCTTGCCGCCGCCTGCCAGCTCACTGAGCTAGGCCACCATGTCGTGCTGTCCGAGGCCGCCCCCCATGCAGGCGGGCGGGCGCGCTCTTATGACGACAAGCAGCTGGGCTGCCGGATTGATAACGGCAACCACATGCTGCTCTCGGGCAATATCTCCACCCTCTCTTATCTGCACCGCATCGGCGCGCGGCGCTCGCTCAGCGGCCCGGCTGAGCCGGTTTTCCCATTCCGTAACACCAGCACCGGCGAGAGCTGGACGCTACGGCTGAACATGGGCGGCTTTCCCTGGTGGGTGTTCTCCCCCACGCGGCGCGTGCCGGGCAGCAGGCTGTGGCATTACGCGGCGCTGCTGAAGCTGCGCAAAGCCAAGCTTGGCGATCTGGTGGGGCCGATGCTCAGCGGCGCCGGGCCGGTCTATGCCAAATTGCTGGAGCCGCTGGCGATCTCCGCGCTCAACACCATGCCGGAGCGGGCCTCCGCCGCGCCGCTGGCCGCCGTGCTGGCGGAGACGATCGAACGCGGCGGCTATGCCACCTTGCCGCGCTGGGCCAGATTGGGGCTCTCGGAAACCTTCGTGGACCCGGCGCTGGAATGGCTGCGCGCGCGGGGGGCTGAAATCCGCCTCGGTGAGCGGGTGACGGCGTTGAAGCCCGGAGAGGCCACGGTGGTGGCGGTGCCACCCTGGGCGGCGGCGGAGCTGGTGCCGGGATTGGTTGTGCCGAATGAGTTCGAATCCATCTGCAACTTGCACTTCAAGTACAAAATGAACCCCGGCGAGACCGGGTTCTGGGGCCTGACCGGCGGCATGGCGGAATGGGTGTTCGCGCGGGCGGAGGTGATTTCGGTCACCATCTCCGCCGCCAACCGCTATGCCGACATGGAGAACCCGCTGATCGCGGCGCGGGTGTGGGCGGAGCTGGCCCGCACTTTCGGCCTGCCGGACGAAACCCCGCTTTGCCGCGTGGTGTGGGAGAAGCGCGCCACCTTCGCCGCCACGCCCGAGCAGAACGCCCTGCGTCCGCATTCCTATATCGGCTGGAAAAATCTCGCCTTGGCGGGCGACTGGACGGCCACCGGTCTTCCCTCCACCATTGAAGGC
>JAQUAC010000199.1:1874-4898 GCA_028687415.1 Acidocella sp.
AGCTCAAGCGCCGCCCCGGCACCCGAACCGCCAACCCCAACGTGATGCTGGCCGGGGACTGGACCGATACCGGGCTGCCCGCGACCATTGAGGGCGCGATCCGCTCCGGCAACGCCGCCGCCATGGCCCTGCTGCACCCGCAAACCTGAGGCAGCGCGCCACCCCCTGGTAAATGATGCTGAAATTTGTCAAATCCTGAAAAATGAACGCCATCCTCGACACATCCATTGAACGCGCCCGCGCCAGCCTCACCGGCGAGCAGCGGGAAGACGGGCATTTCTGCTACGAGCTGGAGGCTGATGCCACCATTCCCGCCGAATATGTGCTGCTGGAACATTATCTGGACCGCATAGACGAAGCGCTGGAGCGCAAGATCGGCGTGTATCTGCGGCGCATCCAGGGCGATTACGAGACCAACCCGGGCGGCTGGCCGCTTTTTCATGGCGGCAAGTTCGACCTCTCCGCCTCGGTGAAGGCGTATTTCGCGCTGAAGATCATCGGCGACAGCCCGGACGCGCCGCATATGGCCCGCGCGCGGGCGGCGATTCTGGCCCATGGCGGGGCGGAGCGCGCCAACGTGTTCACGCGCATCCAGCTGGCGCTGTTCGGTGCCGTGCCGTGGCGGGCCTGCCCGGTGGTGCCGGTTGAGGCGGTGCTGATGCCGGACTGGTTCCCCTTCACCATGCGCAAGGTCTCCTACTGGTCGCGCACGGTGATGACGCCGCTGATGTTCCTGACCTCGCGCAAGCCGCTGGCACGCAATCCGCGCCGGGTGCGGGTGGACGAGCTGTTCCGCACTCCGCCGGAGCAGGTGAAGGACTGGATCCGCGGGCCATATAAATCCGCCCTCGGCCCGGCTTTCAAAGTGCTGGACGACATCCTGCGCGCGGCCGAACCGTTCTTCCCCAAGGCCACGCGGCAGAAGGCGGAGCAGAAGGCGATCGACTGGACCATCGAGCGGCTGAACGGCGAGGACGGGCTGGGCGCCATCTACCCCGCCATGGCCAACGCCACGATGATGTTCGACTACCTGGGCGACAAGAAGCATTTCGACATCGCCTTCGACTCCGTGAAGAAGCTGCTGGTGGTGAGCGAGGACGAAGCCTATTGCCAGCCCTGCCTCTCCCCGGTGTGGGACACGGCGCTGGCCGGGCACGCGCTCATTGAATCCGGCGCCGATGCCGCGACGCTCGCCGCCTGCGACTGGCTGATCCCCCGCCAGGTGCTGGACGTGGTGGGCGACTGGGCGGACAATACCCCCGGCACCCGCCCTGGCGGCTGGGCCTTCCAGTACAACAACCCGCATTACCCGGACGTGGACGACACCGCCGTGGCCGCCATGCTGCTGCACCGCACGGGTGAGGCGAAATACGCCGAATCCATCTCCCGCGCGCGCGAGTGGATCATCGGCATGCAATCCACCAACGGCGCCTGGGGCGCGTTTGATATCAATAACGACAACCAGTACCTCAACCACATCCCCTTCGCGGATCATGGCGCCTTGCTGGACCCGCCAACGGAGGACGTCTCGGCGCGTTGTATTTCGTTCCTGGCACAGCTCGGCTACGCGGAAGACAAGCCCGCCATTGAGCGCGGGATAAAATATCTGCGCGAGACCCAATGCCCGGACGGCTCCTGGTTCGGCCGCTGGGGCACGAATTATATCTACGGTACGTGGTCGGTGCTCTGCGCGCTCAACGCCGCCGGGGTGCCGCATGACGACAAGATGGTGACACGCGCGGTCTCCTGGCTGATTGCCAAGCAGCGCGCGGATGGCGGCTGGGGCGAGGACTGCGAATCCTACGGCGATGCGCCGCCCGGCGAGTTCCACGGCTATGCCGAGCAGAGCCTGCCCAGCCAGACCGCCTGGGCCGTGCTGGGGCTGATGGCGGCCGGACTCACGGACCATGATTCCGTGCGCCGGGGCGTGGCCTATCTGCAAGCCTCGCAGGACGAACAGGGCAGTTGGACCGAGAAAGCCTATAACGCCGTCGGCTTCCCGCGCGTGTTCTACCTGAAATATCACGGCTACCCGCGCTTCTTCCCGCTACTGGCGCTGAGCCGCTACAAGCAGATGCTGGCCAGCAATGACCGGGTGGTGAAGTTCGGGTTTTAGAGGGGTGGGGGGCTGGTTGCGACCCATTTTTGCCATTTAAGCGTCCCGACCGCCTGCTCGAAAGCAGACGTAACCCGAGGGGGATGAGCTTATCTCAGCGACCACCCTGCCCAGACAACTGGGGCCAGCTCTGCCCTGGTCATTGCAAGGCCTTGTTGCTGTTTATCATCTGGTAGAAAAATGAGAGCTTATCGGCATAGGCGGGATCGCCGTGACCGTTATACACGGCCGCCGCGCTGCTGGGCGTAACGGACTTCCAACTTTTGATGGCGGTCGCCGCCATGGCGGGTGAGTATGTTAGCATTATTAACCAACCCAGGTGGGCAAGCTTCTTTTTTCTGCACGACTAGGGCTCATTCATCGGGACACCATAAGGGAAGGGCTTGATCGAAAACGGCAAGCTGCAAATGATATACTTGCCAAAGTCAACATTCATTGAACCATCCATGAAGCCGCGCGCTGGGAAATTCCGGTAAAGGGCTTCAGTCTGGAACCCAGCTACCACCCAGTCATTATACTCAGAATCCTCTCCTTCTGGCTGCCCGGCCTCATCGGGAGGCTGATAGTAATACAGCCCGATGATGGGGGTAATGCAGGCTTTGCTGACATGGTTAAGTTGAAACACGATATGGTCGTAATCCTGGAATGGCCAGTGCAGGTCGCGTTCCAGTATGGTGTAGCTGGTGAGTTCGCAGGGTGTGAATTGCTTGTTCCAGGTTAGCGTGCGCGTGCCTATGAACAGCCCGCCCCAGCAGCTTCGCCCCTGGCCGTAGAACAACCCCGTGAACGGGCCGCGATAAGGGGCGGCCTGCGCCGTCTGGGCCAGGAAAAACAGCACCGCCAGAGACACCGCGCCCACGCGCTTCATGGTTGCACCAATGATAACGATTACAACCATTGAGGGCGCA